>NZ_NOVT01000033.1:0-104776 GCF_008042455.1 Corynebacterium sp. LK10 | reverse complement strand
CCCCACACCGACCGCAACCAGGCGTTTTCCCCAATGCGGGCATCGATTGCCCACCCCGTCGCGCACCTGTTCGACTGCCAACCGGCCAGCCAATCCGGGCGCCACGGCATAGTTAAACCAAACACCACCACACGAGAAGAGGGCACCATGAAATACACCTACCTCGGCCTAGACGTCGAAACCACCGGCATCGACCCCTACGGAGAAGACCCGGCTGGCCTGCTTGAAGTTGGACTCGTCGCCTTTGACCGCAACATGCAGCCAGGAGCACACTTTCAATCCCTCGTAGCCTCTCCGGTCGCACAAACCCACATCGACAAAGGCATCAGTCCCTACGTGCATCAAATGCACACCAAAAACGGGCTCTTCAATGACCTCGCCCACGCAAACCCCGCAGACATCAGTGTGGACAAGGTGCAGGAACGCGCACTAGAGTTCGTCGCCACACACTTCGGAGAGCACAAGCCCTTCATGCTCGGATCATCGCTCACTCTGGATCGCACCTTCCTGTCAGCCGAAATGCCCCTTCTGCTCGATGCCTTCCATTTCCGCAGCATCGACGCAACGAGCCTGGCGCTTATCTGCACCGAAACCCTCGGCATCGACAGTGACCAGTTCCAGGCGAGGCAACCAGCGCCAGCATCTCAGGGTCTTCGTGGTAGCGCTCACCGTGTCATTGATGACCTTCATCGCAGCGCCTACCTCGCGCGCCGCGCAATCACCCTCATGGCGAACCACGGAGAGCTTGCGGGCACCCTCGCTGCATAGGGAATCGACATGGAACCTAGTCGGGGCTAGGGGAGGGGGTAGTCTCGTATGGTTCACATCACAAAAAGAATTGCGGCTTCCACCTGGCCACTCTTGAACCACGTAACTACATCTGTAGTTGCAGGCCAAAAAGTAGCTTTGCAATGCGTTGAGAACCCCACTATCACGTGCGACAATCGACAGTGTTCATCCCAGTTGTCGAACTGCGATGGATACACTTTTAGTGTGGTGCGAGCGCCCGGCATTTCCCCCTAAGAAAGCCCGCTCGGTTTTTGGTGAAAGGACGGTAGGTTGCTCCTACCGTCCTTTCTTAATGTCCGATACACTTAACTGCGTAGTCCATTTTCCCCAGCTCACTGGGGATGTTCCGATTTGGTTATGTGGGGCAGTGTTTCGGCTGAAAGCCCCCGAAGGACTACGTTTCCCCGCGCAAGCGGGGATTTTCTTTTAGGTCGAAAACCCTGCAAAGGGACTGTCCGACACTGGTGTGACAACACCTCTGGTGGCGAAAAGTCCGCGCCAACAAACTCCGGCCAGGTCTACAACTGCTCCTGCAAAGCTGAAGGCAACACCCAAGCACACGACCGAAAAGGAGCAGCCATGACCGCGCCAGCCATTTCTCGCACTACTCGCCAGACTGCGACCGCAACATTGGGTACAGACATTTCCCGCACGGCAAGCCTCGATGACGCCCTCGAACTTGCCGACCTGAATTGGAACATCATCGAAGAGCCCGCAGAAAAGATCTCGCTGCTCACAGACGAAGGAGTTATCACCACCTCCATTCCAGGCCAGCGCCTGATTATGCGTGATGACAACTTCATCACTCTTGGCGTCGTTGGCTCCCGCTACGAGCCGGTTGCCAATGCCGATGCCTTTGCCCTCGCAGACGCTGCACACATGCTCGGCGCCGAGTTCTCCCACGCAGGAGAACTTGACCACGGCCGAAAGACCTTCCTGAGCATGAAACTGCCAGAAGCGCAGATTACCGTCGGCGGCTATGACATCATTGACTTCTCAATCAATCTCTCCGCAGACCACGCCGGTCGGGGAACCATCCTCGGTGACATCCAGGGAACCCGGCTGGTATGCACCAACGGTATGCGCACAGGCTTTGGTGACAAGTTCACCTGGAGTATCCGTCATACTAAGACCGCAGAGCAGCGCATGGACGAAGCGCGTGAAACACTGCATCGAGCCATGATTTACGCCGCGGACTTCGCAGACTGTGCGGAGGCGCTCATAGCGAGCAAGTTCACTGCCAACGAGTTCGATGGCTTCATTGGCACACTTTTCCCCAAGCCAGATGAGGAAATGGGTGTACGTGCAGTCACCTCGTGGGAAAAGCGCCGCGACCAACTAATGCACCTGTTCGTTAATGAAGAAACCCAAGAGGAAGGCCGCAATACGAAGTGGGCTGCATACAACGCTGTTGCAGAGTGGAATGACTGGGTTAGGCCAGCGCAGGGCGGAGCCGAAGGCCGTGCACTTCGCAACTTCCGAACCCGCAATAGCTCCAACGTCGTAAACCGGGCATTCGACCTTCTGGTCGCTTAGCGCAACACCCTCAGAGCCCTCGGTAGCTACCGCCGAGGGCTTTCGTGTGGGGTGGGCTTACTGGCTGTGTGATTGGACTGTCCGACTACGGTTCAGCCACATACTCGCTGCACATAACGCATAAATAGGCGGTGACTACACACGTAGTGAGTGAGTGACTACGAGAGTAGTCACGTGGTGGAAATCATTTCGGCCAGATAGTGAAGCGCGGTTGCGACACTAAGCGCAGTTGTTCGCCACACACGAGAGGAAATCCACGATGACTACCGCAACTCAGACCATCGCCACCATTCCTGCTAAACCGCTTCGCCGCGCAACTAACTCACTCTTCCGTAAGCTCACGAGCACTACGGTCGCAGCCCTGCGTGTTGAAAACGGTAGCCTTTACCTGGAGCGCCGCGAAAACAAGAACTACGTATCGCGCTGGATCTGCGCTGTCGATACCCAAGATGCAATCTGCATGACCTGCAACGCAACCGAGTTCCGCAACTTCATCGAGTCGGCAACACCCACTCTGTCAGACCCGGCAGCCGACACGATATTCGTCAATCTATCCATCTCCACTGGTGAAATGGTATTCCAGGCAGAATCCAGCCCGTCGTTCGCCCCTTGTGTCACCTCTGGCAACCCCGATTCGGAGCCGTATTTCCGCGTATCTGCAAAGGCATTCAAGGAGGCTATCTCCGCAATTGAGGTAGCACGAGGCGAGCTGCAGGGGGCGCAGGGAAGAAAGCATCAGATGCTAGAGTCCTTTTACGTCTACTGTGAGGGAAATCAAGTCACTCTCCTTGCCACGGATCGCATTAGGATTGCAAAGCGAGTTCTGGAAGTGAACTCTCTATGTGAGCAACCCGATAGTACGCATCGACGCTTCACGATTGATGCCCGCCTGGTAGAGAACTTTGCACGTTCGATTCAGCCAAATGGCGAGGTAGAGTGCCGATTGGCGTGTGGTGGGGATGCTGTCATACTTTCCTCCGAGGAAGCTATGACAAGGATTAATGCCTACGATCCGGAAGTTGAGCTGGGAGTCTTCTTTACAGCCAATGCTACGTCGGTCGTGCTGATTGACACAGCGCAGTTCAAACGGGCGATCAAGAATGCCGCTCCGCGCGTGTCTCGCAATGGGGACGTGACTTTCGATATGCAAGATGGACGAGTTCGGTGCTTGGCAACTACCAAGAGTGAACCGGCTGAACTGCATGACTGTGGAGTGAGCGGTCATGGCAGCGCACTTTTCCGAGTTGATCTGCAGTACCTACTCAATGGCTTACGCTGCATTGATTGCGACAGAGTGGCACTATTCCTTGAGAAAGATGCGTCGCGTCGCCCGATTCGCTTTAATCCTGCCAGCTCGCAAGATGACGGTGAGCTCATTCCGGGAGCCAGTAGTTCGTCCTACGTTCTCATGCCGATTCGACTGCCGCGATAATGAGAGGTGGCATGTGGTGTGAGATTGTCATCAAACGTTAGACGCTTGATGGCCAATACGGCGTTGCTAGTATCATTCGAGTCTAGATGTCCTATGGGATTCTGGAGAACCTACGGAAGTCCCGAGTGCTACAACAGGACACAAGAGCATGAATGAGTATGGCGTACACCAATTTATGTGTGAGGAATATCACAGACGGGAATTTTCAGGCGATAAAACGGATAATCTCAATTATCCGTAAAGTATAATTGGCTCAAATCCCCCTCCCTGCGAGGCGGGATTGAGTACAAAAAGGCGCTCTGTAGATTGTTGAACAATCTGAACCGAAAAGCCGACTACCTGGACTAATAGAAGTTCAGTCACTGCGCAGAGATGTTGATGGAGGGTTGTGAGTGTCCGCGGTATCGCCGGTCAAAAAGAGTGGTCTAACAAGCGGTGGCCAATGGTTTTGTCGGCGCGCTCTAGCCCTTGCTTCTGGTGGTCTAAATGTGTTAGGTGTGTCAGCCCAATAATGTCACTGTGACAAATATAAGCCGATATGAGTGTGGCGCAGAACTGGCGAGAAAAACAATGTTCCATAATAGGACGCGCAACCACGAGTAGTAATTAAAGAGCTAGACAGAACGCACAGCAATTAGTGGAGACGATAGGTATGCCAAGGAAGCCAGCCCCCAAACGATACAGGTGGCGCACAGGAACACCTGTACGCACAGTAAATGACGCAACCACAATGTTCCTTGCGCACTGCCAAGCCCAACGACTATCGGACAACACAATTCATGCCTATGTCAATGACCTCCGCACCATTGAACGCATAATCCGCGAACTGCTAGAGATACCCCGCGACCAACCAATCCCGATTGAGGACATAGACCGAAACCTACTCACCGACGCCTTCGCGGAATACGCCGCCGACCACGCGCCATCCTCACACCGACGATGCTGGGCGGCATGGAACGGAATGCTGCAACACCTTGTATCGCACGAGATCATCGACCGAAACCCTATGGCACAAGTCCCCTCCGCAAACGGCAACCACGGAACATCCGTCCCCAACGCCCTTCCCCCAGAAGCTGTCGAACGCCTACTCAGCACCCTTGCCGACCCCCAACCCGAATACCGCACCGACAAATACCGGCAATGGTGGCAGCGAGACTACGCCATGATTCTCCTCATGCTCGCCACCGGAGTCCGTACCGACGAACTATGCGAACTCAACATCAGCAGCGTCTCTCCCACATTCGATGAATCCGGCGCGCGAACCATCACAGTAGTAGGAAAAGGCGGCAAAGAACGGAAAATCCCCATTGAGAAACCAGTGGGAGAAGCCATCGACGAATACCTAGTCTCTCGCGCTTCCCGCCTGCCAGAAACGGTTAACGACACATCGCGCAACAGTTTCAGTAGATGGGCGCCTGACCAGCCACTATTCATCAAAACAGACGGCACCAGAATCAACGACACCACGCTAACAAGCCGAGTATCTATCGCCTATAAACGCGCCGGCATCACCGGATACCGCGCCAAGGGGTCACTCAACCATCAGCTCCGCCACACGTTCGCAACCATGATGGCAGAAGATCCTGATGTCACCGTCTACCAACTCCAACGCCTTATGGGGCACAACTCAATCAACACGACAGAACGCTACACGCGCGGCGCCGGTCGCCACGTCCGCGATGCTATTAAACGCAACCCCATCTACAAAATGGTCGAATAACGCACGCCGCCTAGCCCCTCTGCGCAGTGCTGGAGGGGCACTTTTGCGTTTCAACGCCGCACAGCGTCGCACAGTGCACGTCCCTGACTGTCCAAAATCAAGCAAAATAGCCAACCTCGGCCAACAGAAAGCGCTCTCATGCGAAACTCGTAGGCACCACCATGCACACACCACAATCAGGAGTTCCTATGTCCACCACGGGTTCCATACTCGCCGGTATCCTCTCGATTGCGATTGGAGTACTCGGCCCCACCTCGCCAGACGCCACAGCAGAACAGCCCACGTCAGCACCCTCCGCAGTCAGCGAGCAAAGCGTTGATAAAGCTCGCGACCAACTCGACCAACTAGACGTCAAAGGTCGCGCACCTAAAACCGGATACTCACGCGCACAGTTCGGAAAGAGCTGGGACGACAACGTAGATGTCGAATACGGCAACAACAACTGCCCTACCAATGAAGACATCAAAGCCCGAGACTTCATCAACATTGCATTCGTTCCCAACACCGACGATTGCAAAGTGAAATCAGGTCTTCTTCACGACCCCTACAGCGGTAAGAAAGTCCAGTACCAGCGCACAAACAACGACCGCACAGTCAGCATTGACCACATCGTTTCCCTCTCCGACGCATGGCAAAAAGGTGCGCAGAAGCTCACCGCCAAGGAACGCCGCAACTTCGCCAACGATCCACGCAACCTTGTTGCCACAACGGACTCCCTCAACTCCCAAAAAGGCGACGGCGATGCAGCGACCTGGTTGCCCCCATCTAAGAGCTACCGCTGCGACTACGCCAAGAGCCAGATTGAGGTGAAAACCATCTATGACCTGTGGGTAACCGCTGCCGAAAAGGAAGCGCTTCACCGCCAGCTAGACACCTGCAATAGGTAAACGGGAAGGCTCTCGACCGGCTTCTCGCACCCCTGCGGAAAGCAGGCTTTCCCTATACTCGCCACGGAAAAACACCACCACACGAAGGACGAAAACATGTCTTCTCCCGCTAAGGAAATTGACTACTTCGCAGCACGATCACTCGACGAAAAGCTCGCTGCAAACTCCGACAACATCACGCATGGCGACTTCACGCCAGAATCGGTTGCGTCATTCTTGACCACGGCAGCTAACCGCGTCATCAGTGTTGCCGAAGTAAGTGCTTGCTACCCGGCACCGTGGCGGCTCTCGCCAATCGAAGATCAAAAGGGAATGCTCATTGCGCCAGACAACCGAGACGGGAACCCCTACGTGAACTTGAGTGCCGCAACGTCGGCAAAGATCTGCCGTATTTTCGTTGCCGCCGAGCCTTGGGTGCTTACGGAGATGGCAGAGGTCTTCAAGTCTGTAGCCAGCAGCGAAACGTCGGGAGTTAAAGACAACGTATTGCGTATCGCGCTTCGCTGGAATGCGTCGATGAAGCTTAACTGTCAGAAGCTTCTGGAAGGCAGGGACGGACGAAGCCTGGAAGACATTGCGACGCCAATTCACGAACGGCGCGTAACCGAAGATGATGCCTAAGAGAAAGCGCAGTTCAGAACATGGAAAACCAGTACTCTCCACACAACCAGTACCAGCAGCAGTATCAGCAGCAGTATCAGTACCCTGCCGAGCAGAACACCTACGGCCAGCCAGCTGATAATTCATCTCCGAGTCTTGGCGATCGCTTTGATTGGAAGCAGTTGGCTACCTCGATGATTATTCTGGGTGTCCTCGGCGGAGTCATCGTATTCGCAGTTGCATTCCTCGTTGACTTCGCCATCAGCGCTGGAGGAAATCAGCCGGGGTTCGGCGTCGAATACTGTGCAACGGGCGCGGCAATCGGGGCTATCATAGCGATGCTTGTTGGCCTTCTTTACATTCCAGTTCTCGGCTCAGGAAATGAAAACCTCTTCCCGATAGCCGTCGTACTACTAGGAGCCGCCGCAGTAGCGGTTATCACTGTGCGTGACGGACTTTTCCAGGGAAATCTCGCACCGCTTGTTTCAGTCGCCTTGATTCTTGGCTCGTGCGTTATCGCGGTGTTCTCCACATCCAGAGTTGAGAAGGCCGAGTTCTAGCTACAGCAAACAACTGCCCCACGCGAGAAGAGCTGCTGAATCAGCTGGCGGGCAGCAACCAGTTGGCAGCATAGAGCGCATGGCAAGGAAACGACGGAAGAAAAAGACTACCGCTGCTCCCCCGCTCCCCTCTCCACGGGCGGGGGAGCAGTTATGGCTTCTAGAGCTTCCGTGGGGGATGCGCGACTCGCGACTGTCCTACCGCAAAGACATCAAAGCGTCGCTGTATGTGGGCGAGAAAGTGCCGGATGATTTGGTGCCTTACGCAGCCAAGCCGTATTCCTACCTGGCTTGGGTGCAAGATCAGATCAATGGACGTTCGATACCTACGATGCGAGCTAGTGCGGCGCCAAAGAGCCCACGCGCAGAGCAGATAGAAGATGCACGCGCGATTGTCACTGCAGCGGCTGCAGGTTGGCGCGGAATCCTTGTGGCCAACGCTACTGGCACAGGAAAGACCCTGGCCTGCATCATCGCTGCGAAGGCAATCTGTTCTCTTCGAGGTGGAAACACTGTCGTTGTCACCGTAGATCGACCGGCCAGAATGAGTATTCCGATGTGGCGGTCAGCAATCGCGTCTGTCGGTGATGGTGGTCTTCGCTGGATTATCGTCAGCTGCGATGGAGGGCTGAAGAAGCTACTCCACCCCAATGGCCAGCCTCGCCTGAACCCCTGTGTGGTCATCAATGATGAGGCGCATGTTTTCCGTCGCGACTCCCAACGTACTGCCCGAATGCGCCGGCTTAATCGACTAGATGTGGCGCCGGCGAAGGATGTGCCGTTTTGCATCAGTGTCTCCGCTACTCCAGTTCACTCGCCGACCGAGTATCGGTATCTGGCGTCCCTGTTTGCTCAGATTCATGGAGAACCTGTCGCAGCGTGGAAAGACTTGGATGCGGCGTTAAAGCGCAAGGGCATTGATGTTGATAAGCACGCCAGTGTTGAGGTCGCCACGAAAGTGCGGGACTGGCTGTTGCGTAGCGATCCGCCGCTCATGCTGAACCGACCCGCCCCGTGGGGTGCGGCAGAGATGGAGGCATTGCCTGTGACGCTCAGCCCTGACCAGATGCGACAGTATTTGCTGGAGTGGGGAGATTTTCAGCGGGAAATGCACCTGGCACGTCGCGGAGCGGATGTGGCAAAGGGGTTGGCCGCGCTGACGCGATTTCGGCAAAAGGCGGCGTACCTGCGGGTAGAAGAAACTGTCGAAAAGGTACTTGCTGATGTCGAGGACGGTTACCAAGTGCTCGTTGCGGTGGAGCATGTCACGACTGCAGCGGATCCTATTGCCCAGTTGCTTGAAGACCGCGGTGAGCCCGTAGCTCGCATCTACGGGGGACGTGACACATTGGAGCAGGAACGGATCAAGTTCCAACGTGGCCGCTGCAAAGTCGCGGTCATCAACACAGTGTCGAGCATTTCGCTTCACGCCAATGAGCAGCTCGCTGATGGAACCGTGGCCACCGCAGCGCCGCGCCGTGGCTATTTCCACCAGCCGCGCTACTCGGCTATCGCCACCCAGCAGATGATGGGTCGAGCGCATCGTGATGGCCAGCATTGCCCGTGGTTTCTCCTTTATGGAGAAAACACCATCGAAGAAAAAGCAGCTCAGCGAATGACCGAGAGGCTGATCGTTAATGCCACCAGCGTCGATGCTGACACATCGTTCCTGGCGAGCCTCGCATCACTTTTCGGTGCCGACTGGCTACCGATGCAGTCAGCGTTCGACGAATAACCGCACTGCAGATGCAGCTCCCTGGGGACGTGACACCCCCGGATAAGGATGTACGGCCTTCCCGGCTACGCTGCCCACTCTTGACTATTTCATGGGAAAAATTACCCCTATGAAAAGCGGCCGCTACCTATGTTTCGGGCATGTGTCGAAACAAAAACGTTGGCGGTCGCAGGTGTCCCTCGTGCAATAGCCCACAAGCGAAGGCCAGGGCTGCGGCCAACCGTAAGAATGCACGTAAGGCACGAAAAAAGCTCTCTGAGTACCTAAACAGCATAGGCATGGAAGAGACCGCCGAGCTGGTAAAGAAGTCTCCCCCAAGCCTCCTCGGCGATGTCATCCAGTCCCTCGACCTCAACGCCGAGGAAATTCTCGACGAAACTAAGCTACCTTCCGCCCATAGTGGCATCGACCAGGGCAAACTCAACGCAATTCTTGCATCAGCCAAGAAGGAAGCCGTCACTGGCGAGCAAAAGGCAGCTCTGGAGACCATCGCTGCGATTCCGGCTGACTCCTCAGACGAAGAAATCGTGCAGGTCATTGACAAGATTGTTGCCGGGGAACTTACCTCTAGCGAGGAAACCGATGCGTTTCTGGCAAGCCTGAAGGATAACCCTAACCGCATTGAAGCCCTGAAACAGGTAGCAGTGCAGAACTCCGGTATCGACATGGACTCTCTCGCGGCAGTCGGCGGCGAGATTTCCACCAAGATGGGCAAGCGCGATTCCTCGATCTACGAAACTGCGCAGGTAATGGTGCATGGCTCCGATACGCCTGTCGAAGGCCGCAGACTCGATGGCGGTGGTGTCATCGTCCGCAATGGCGCAGCCGACTTCTCGCTGTATCAAGAAGTCGATGGTGTCTGCTACTTCATCGGCTCCGCTTCTTCGAAGAACGATGCTGTCACCAGGATCAATCGACTTCCGAAAGTCCAGCCGCTAACTTCTCTGCCGGAGGACGCTTCCGATCTGGAAAAGCAAGTGTGGCAGATGAAGCGTGATGCACAGCTGAAAAGCATGTCGGACGCGCTCGAAAGCTGCACATCAAAGGAAGCGGCGCGCAAGCACGTTAAGCAGGCGTTAGCTGACATTGACGTCAAGGAAAAGGTCGTAGACCTCACTGTTACCGGCCCAATTGACGTCGCTATTGACGATGCGGTCGCGCGGCACGCAAAACGGGTACGCCTACTCAACGCCGAAGCCAAGGGTGAAGAAGCCCGAACGGCCGCACTTAAAGCTGGCGCTTCGACAATTGAGGCACAAGCAGCCTACGACAAGGCCAAGAAGCAGGCATTGGGTACTCCAACCCGTTTCGGCGGCATCATCCCACACTTCGGCCACTCACCAATTCCCGCTGAGATGGATAAATCTGTGTATGACTCGATGTATCGCTCGGGTATTCGAGCCTGGGGAAGTGTGACATCTAAGGATTACTCGGTTATCACCGGATCTAAGGACGATCTAGCCAAATGGGGATTCAGTAAATCCGGCAGCAATCTCGTCAACACTGGATCGGGCGCTATTTCATTGTCTCAGCAAGCGCCGCTTGTGAAAGCAGCCCAGCCGTTCCTCGATGCTCTACCGCCGACTCAGAGGCAGGCACTGACCACCTACACGGGCGGTTCATACAGGGCAATCAACGCAGCAATTACCGGCCGTGACGGAGAAACGCCATCGAAGTCCACAGCCACCACTGTCAAGCGGCTAGAGAAGGCCTTTGAGACGCTCAAAGAAAAGCCCATCCTTGATAAGCCAATCCAAATTGCCCGCGGCACCCGCATCCCCTCTGGGTGGAAAGGCACAGCCGACGAGTACTTTGAAGCTGCTTTCTCCCCCGGCTCTCGCGTAGAAATGGGCAAGGTTTCCAGTTTCACCACCAGTCCAGGAACTGCGTCAAGTTTTTCCGGGGGCAGTGGCGACGGATATTTCATCGTGGCTTCCACGCGCAATGGTCTGCCGGTAAAAGCGATCTCAAGTTTCTCCAGTGAAGATGAAGTCATCCTCGCTCCAGGGCAGCAAATGCGATGCGTGCGTGTGGAGAAAAAAGGAATCAACGGAATGCCCACGGTCTACCTCGTAGACGAAGAAATGGCAGCTGAGGCACAAGATGGCGTGCTGGACTCTGCAATGGCCAAGGCCGCATAGTTCTTTTCGGCCAAGAGTAAACAACGGTGCCGCATAATAAACATGCGAGCACACAGAAAACGATTACCAAGGAGGGAGAAAGATGACTAAGTTCACTGCAGCTGAATGCGATGTTGTCGCGGACTACCTTCGCGACGGACAAATGCCCTCAGTCATCGCTGATCGTATTGCCCGAATCCACGATCTCGACGAAAAAGAAACCATGCGTGTTAAAGCCCTCGCCGGCGCAATTTACCGCAATGAATTCTGGAAGGACTACCTGAAGGACGGCGAGGAATGGACGCGACCAGCCGATATTCCGGTCGCCCCGTAGCTGATCCCCATTGGATTTCCGCATCTGCACTGTGCGGGAAGCAGGCGAATGCTAGTAGTACTACTTGAAACACCAAAAGCTTTTCGCACAACGAAGGAACACAGATGCGTAAACCCACTTTTCCCACTAAGGCTGCGCTTGTCGCGACAACTGTCGCTCTGAGCGTTTTCGGACTTGCATCCTGCGGTGACAAGACCGACGGCGGCTCTTCTTCATCGTCTGATGACATGCCGGCTCCAACCAAGCCGAAGCAGCAGCTTTCTGATGCGACCATCTCTGCGATGACAAGCCAGGGATGCGCCGACGATTACCAAGCGTGGTTGGAAAACCTGGTGCGCTGGAACAGTATGCAATCGGGTGGAACCTGGCAGGATGTCACCGTTGATTTCAAAAGCGGCACCGCCCAGGACGGCATCACGCCATGTACTGCCGAAGTGAAAAACCTTGGCATCAAGAAGCAGCGCGGGGATCTGGACAACATCACCATTACCATCATGGCCGCCGATGCCAGCCACATGAAGCTCGATAAGGTGAAGCTGGATGACGCATCCATGATTCCGGTCACGAAGGTCACCGCCAATGATTTGCGCGGCGCCTCCAACATCATGGATTCCGCATTCGCCAAGGGAGAACAACTCGGACTAGCAGAACCGGAGGTCAGCAATATCACATCGTCAGCCACAGAGTTCATCGCGCAGTACGACGATAAAAAGTACGGGCTGAGCGCCGGCGTTTATGATCGCGACTATGCAGACGCATGGGTGCTCGTCGAGGCCGATAGCGAGCAGAAGGGCGACGAAGCAGCGAGATCATCTGCGCTTGTTCTCGCTAATCAAATTAAACGTGCAGTCGATTTCGGGACTTTCACCAACCAGGTCTACTGGGAAAAGTAGCCACAGATCTGTTACAACGATTGCCTACTGGGCAATGGCAGTAACGGGTCAATTCACCAATGTCTTAAAGCCCTGCGCAACCGCATCCACATGCGAGTCCTGCGTCAGGGCTTCTGGCATGTGGTCAAGGAAATTCTCAATATCGCCTGGTGCGCATAGCCACCCCTGGCCAAAGAGCACTCCATCACGCTCGATGCGTATCCTCCCGAAGCCATGATTCATTCGGGCTCCGAATGCCACATAGACAATGTGAATAGGCATGTCTTCGCGCAGGCACAGCCGATTGGCAGCTTGTGCGGCCGAATGCACAGTTTGCGCTGGCAGTAATTCATCAACTGCGACATCATCGTTGGCAGTAAACTCGCTGACAGCTAGTTCGTCGGCGGCAAGAAATGCCTCATCTCCGTAGACATCATCGAAACGGAGAACAAACTCATCGAGGTCAGGGACGTCTATACTCTGGCCGTCATCCGCGGTTGTTTTGTAACGATCGTGGGTGGAAATATGTGTCGAGTAGATATACAGCATCCGCATCCAGCCCTCGTCGCTGGCAGCGCGCTCCGTCGGGCTCGCGGGCTGGTAAGTAATATCGCGCACCAGATCGCCGTCAAACTCGATCGGGGTAAACAGGAAGATTCCCGAGCGGTTAACAGCAAGGACTTCCGCCTTCACACTGTTTTCTAGAGCCACCGTCGGCTCCGGCAGCACTCGAACCTCATCACGAACTTCCCCATACCGCCGAAGAGCTCGCTTAGACGATGGAAACGACTCTTGTTTCAAACCAAACGGCCGAGCCTGGCTAGATATGCCATAAGCCTGGAGCTGTTTGAGCTCGCGTCGGCCGACCGAAAAGACTTCTGCCGCGATGAAGCCGACCGGGGCAATCCCTAATGCAACCCAAGCCTGGCCACTGAATCCAGCAGCCAGTACTGCGGCAGATAGCACTATCGCAGGGGCAAGACACCATAGCCCCGGCCTAGTTGGGCGACGATCAATCGCCCACAACCCAAGGACAGTGCCTGCGACAATCAAGAAATCAACTAGCGCCTTGTCGGCACCGAAATCTAGTGAATACAGCATCGCGCACACCACGATGGCGATGCCTGCGAACAGGAGCCATATCCATCGCGTATCGACCTCGGATGACTGAATTATGCGCGCTGTGGTGTGTGTGGTGCTCATGCACCGCAGCCTATCGCATGGGTGATACCTGCTGGCCGGTATCAATTATCCAGGTTGATAAACCGTGCATCATCAACCAGCCAGCGATCTTCGACCTTCTTTAGGGACACCTCCACCCGCTGCTTACGTGGCTTCGACTTTTTCCCGGAAGCAGCCACTGGTGTTTCCTCAGTGCGTAGCACCCTCTGGGTGACTACATCGTCGGCGAACACGGGGTTGGCACGCTCGGCTAGTTCCACGAGGGACGTGACAAGGACAATTGGGTCATCGGGATCTTCGCCGGCATTGAACCAACTTCCAGTACGCACAATGTCAGGATTGGTCACAGGAGCGCTGCGTTCTCTGTATTCGTCGGTGGTTGCCACATTGGAGCGCTCAATGAGCACATCGGGGTTGGAAATATCGCTGGCCAGAAACGTGGTGCGAAACTCCAGCCACCTCTTAGCCACATCCGTTGGGTCTGACCAATTAATTTCTGTATTCGACTCCTGTGGCAAAGAACCTCGATCCATTTGCGGCGCGGCATTCTCCGTGGTCGTGCGAATAGTCTGCTCTGGAAGGTCATCCTGCGGGTTCTTTGCCCTATCGGAAGAATCCGAACCACACGAAGCCAAAACCAAACCGATACTGGCTGCTACTGCCACAAGTAGAAATCGCGGTGCTTTTCTCACTTCATGGACTCCTTTTCCTTATCGACGGGCGTTGAAATATTCCAACGAGCAACCCGCCATGACTCATCTACCTTCTGAAGCATGAGGAAGTGAGTGCGAACAACGTCATGAGCGGCATGGTCGCCGGGAGTTTCAACCTGAATATGCGCATCAACAATGCGGAAAACCTCGTTCTCCGTATCTGGCGGTCTCACGTCATCAGCGAAAGCCGGAATTGCTGTGGTGAAAGCCTCCCAGCGCACCCAGTCTTCCCAGCGCGTCTCAGTGCCGCCATTAAAATCCGCCGTGTAGGCAGCGGCTGACTCCGGGGTCATCAGCTCTGTCGCGCGAGCAACGCTTGCCCATTCTTCCTTTTCTGTCGCAGCATCGTGATTTTCAACGATTTCTACAAATGCTGTGGCCACAGAGTCCGGCTGTGTGCCATCAACAGTGAGGTCGCTGGGATAGAGCATCGTTCGGCTAATCATCTCGTCGTGTTGCTCAATGGTCGGCTCTACCGGCTCCTCCTGATCTCGACTGCAGGCAGCGGCGCTGCACAGCAGTCCTGCACATAACGCAGCTGCCACGGTTTTCCGCATGGCGGGTGCTAAATGCTTCATAGCTACTCCTTTTCTCCGCCTGGAACAACCTCGTAAGCAGTGCTGTTGGGGTTGTACTTGCCGTACCGGACATCTTCACCAATGTCGTAGGCTTCAATGGTCTTATCGTCTCCGACGTAGATGGCGACATGGCCGGGGGTGTAGACCAAATCTCCAGGTTCGGGCTTATCGACCTTGCGCAAGTACTTCGACTGCGGCTGCGAATTGGTGCTGCGTGAGATGTCGATTTTTTCTCCTGAGGCTTGCCACACCGCGTATCGAGTCAAGCTTGAACAGTCGAAACCGATAATGCCTGCGCCACCGTTCCCAAATCCTTCCGATGGGCCATCAAGTGAGCCGCCTCCCCACGAATACGGGACACCCAGCTGCGATTCAGCCTCTTCGATGATCTTGGACTTCAAATCGTTCGACGAGCTCTTTTTCTTCTTATCGGAGCTACTGGACGGTTTCTTTGTGGCATCCTCAAACTGCTTTGACGTCTCCACGATGTGCTGGGCATACTCCGCCGGCGTCATATTGCCATCGCTGATGTCTGTCGGCAGACCACCAAACCGGAGAACATTTCCTACACCTGCCTGGTAGGCAGCAAGCATAAGCTCAGTCGGATCACCAGTGACTTTCCCCTCATCCATTGCTTTCTCGATAGTCTCTGCGTTGTCACAGTTATATCGCGCCTGCGCCATTACTGCGTCGCCAACATTGTTGCGATCACCAGACCCAGGCGGGCCAATAGGTTCACCGTTTTCATCAACCTTGTAGCCATACGCTTGCCACGTTCCGTCAATGAACTGAGAGTAACCGGCTGCGCCAGCACTGTTGTGGCCGTGCTGTTTAAACCCAGACTCCAAGTACAGCTGAGCTGCCAGGACTGGCTCAGTAACCGCGTCACATACCTTGGCGCCAAGCTTGATCCACTTAACGAACTCCTCGGGGACTTCACCTTCCTTTAGCGCAGCACCCGTGCTCGATGTCCCCGACCCCGAAGACGATCCCGATGTTCCTTCGCCTGGGAACGCCCCCAAAGCGCAGTCAATCGTTCCGTCGAACTGTGACCAGGAGATTGTGTCTCCCTTTTCAGCGCCTTCTGTGTGCCACAGTTTCGCCACTGCATCAATGGCGATGTTCTCCCACTTCACTAGCTCGTCTTTAAGGGACTCTCGTTCTGGGTACAGGCGAACAATGACTTCATTGAGCGGATCTGTAGCCCATGAGTCATCGTCCTTGTATTCCTCACGGAGCTTCTTGTAGAAGCCACGGGCAACCTGCTTGGGGTCTTCCAGAAGCCGGTTGGAGGTGTTTCGGGATCCAGTTTCGGCGAAGATGCCAACCCGATTGCGGTCATCGGCGGATCGACGGTTGATGAAGTTGCTGGACTGACCGGCAAGTGCTGCAGCGAGTACGGCTGCTCGGGGCTGCTTGTCTTCGGGCAGTCGTGATTCCTTTGCGGCCGAGTCAATAGCCTGCACTACCGATTGCTGCTCTTGGTTGAGCTCCATCGCCAGCTGTGGCCCTTCCGGGGTGTAGGGGCTAATGCCGGGGAAAGCCTTTGCTGCTTCCCCATCGGCGGCATTTCCGGTGCCAACCGAGGATGTATCACCGGAGATTGCGCCGCGCCCCGGTGTGCCGTCTTCACGGGTGAGTTGTCCGGCGTCTTCTCCCTTCTTTCCATCGACAGTGGTTTCCGGTGGCCCGTAGGGGTCATCCATGCCGGGGATTGCTTTTACCTCTGTGGCTGTACTGGATGATTCGTCTGGGTTGACGGAGACGTGAATGTGGTCGTAGTGGTTCTTTGTGGGGTCGCCGCGCTCTTCCATCATGTCCCACTTATCGGGAGGAGAGCCGGGGTGCCAAATGCGCTGCTTCCAAATGAGGTACTTAATGCCTAAGTCTTCGGCATTGTTCTGCAGCCAGGCGTTGATTTCGTCGCCGAGCGCGACCCACGCTGGGTCGGTATGAGGAACAAGCATAATGTCAATGGCTGTGCCAGTGCCGTGGTCAAGCCTGTCGCCGGGGCGAAGACCACCGTAGGTTTCCACCTCGGGATACCGTGCGTGGACGTTGCGGATGACTTTCAGCGCGTTGGACTGCAGACCATTTTCAACAGGGCTGTTGGCATTTCCGTAGTTTCCTTTATCGACCTTGGGGAGGTCATCTCCCGCTTTTACGCGAGCAGAGTTTCCGCTGCTGCTTCCATTTTGGGAGCGTTGGTCATCATCTGAACTCTTATCGTCCTTCTCGTCATCCGATGACTCTCCCTTGACGAAGGTGCCTTCCGGTGCTGGCTTCAGTTTTGTAAACTCCGGTCCGAAACCTGCAGTACATGCAGGCCATGCACCCCATCCCTGACTTTTAAGGATATTGTTGGCGACCTCCATTTGCTCTTCTTTTGAGGCCTTATCTGCAGTGGGGGCGTACTCGTCGCCGCCGAATGCCGACCAGGTTTGGGCGGCGAACTGCAGTCCACCGCTGTAGCCATTGCCGGTGCTGGTTTGCCAGTTTCCACCCGCCTCACATTCGGCCAATTTCTCCCAGTCTGCGACGGAAACAACACCATCTGTCGAGCCGTTTTCTGAGGATGTTTCCTCTGTGCGAGCCCGATCGCTGTCTTTGTCCTCCTTTTCGCTATCTCCACTGCTGCGCCCACCGGATTTCTTAGCTGCTTCCTGAAACTTGGGGAGCCACGGCTCGGGATCGACACCGCCACCCTGGCTCCACCCGCCTGGGTAGACACCAAAGTGAAGGTGCGGGCCCGAGGAGAATCCTGCATTGCCTACGTCTGCGATGTGGTCACCGGCTTTTACCTGGTCACCTTCCTTGACGTACACATGGCCATCTTCGATGTGCCCATAAAGGCTCTCCACCTTTTGACCATCAATGTCATGCATGATGCGCACCCAGTTGCCATAGCCTGTGGCCGGGCCGGCGGCGACAACTGTGCCGTCTGCAACCGAGTACATCGGGTGCCCCATCACTTCCGGGCCGTAAGCGTAGTCGATGCCGTCATGGAACGACCCCCATCGTGGCCCGAAGCCAGAGGTTGGGTTTTTTACCCAGTCATACGGGACGGGTAGGCCTAAGTCATCTTCGGAGATTTCTGCTGTTCCGGTCGGCGACCCACCTGATGATGACCCCGATGATCCCCGCGTCACGCCACCGAGCTGTGGTGTCGGCGTGCCGACATCCAAACATTGTTGGTCAGTACCACCTTCGCTGTCACCAGCGCCGCCACCACCGAAAATCACGACGCCCAGACTCATAATCAGTGCGACGACAATGATGACAGCGATAATGACTAGCGCTGTCGGGCCAACGGCAAGGAGAATCTTCTTCTTGATTAGCCCTACGGCTACGCGCTTGACAGCCTCTTTCGTATCGCTTTTCTGCTGCACCATTGACTAGACCTCGCTAGGCAGAACTGCGTCAGCAGGCACTTCGTCTACACGGTCGATGGAGAACTTCTCGCCGCGAGCGGTCATCCAAATCAGGTAGGTTTTCTCCTCCTGAGTCATGGCCTGTTCAATTTCGGCTTGGGTGCCTTCAATAGGCATCACCCACCGAGTAAGTGCCACCTTGGCAACCGCGGCTTTATCACCTACAACTGCTTCGGGCTTTCCAGGAAACTCAACGCAGCACGCCTTTTTGCCCTGGTTCCATGTCCATGACCACAGTGAGTCAGCTTGGCGACGCATCGACGCGCGGAACTCCGATGTTGCAGACTTCTCCCATGACGAAAACCAGTACTGTTTCGCGTCGGGGCGTGATGGTGAAAACTGCACCCACTGCTCGATAAAACGCTGAGCAGTAACAATCGCGGCATCTTCTGTTAACCCATCAACCGGGTCGGGAGCGCTGCGCACAGTCGGCATGATTGTCTCAGTGGAATCCGGGACTGGCCGCGTCGGAGTATTGCGCTCCGGGTCAGACTGTTCAGTGGCAGTAGTGACCTGCTCCTCGGGCTGTTTTTCGTCTTCAGAAGAACAGGCGGCAAGGAATGCTACTGCTGCACATAGAAGCGCGATGCTGCTTTTGCGGTGAGTGCGGATGGAGGTCATAAGGTGGTGTCTCCTTCGGTGTCGGAGAAATTATGACAACCACCCGCTTACCCGCTGGCCTCTTCTTTTCCAGCTGTTGCGTTCCCTTCCCCACAGGGATAGAACGGTCTCGACAGCAGCCTTTTAGCGAAGTGAGTCAGGAGCCTTCGCCCGTCAGGACGGTGAGGAAGTCACGTAACGTGCGGCAACACTTCGAGTGTTAAAACGCCTGCCCACACAATAAAAACCGTAACCTGAAAAAGTGTGCTCACTGTCTTAGGTACGTCAGACTGCTTCGCTACCGTCGCGCAGGAAAATGCGAGCACACTCCACAGCGCAAGCTGGAACAACGCAACACCGATCCCCAGGCTGGCCGGCGGGGCAGACATACTGATGGCCGCGAGGGCAACAGTAAGGAACGCTGCCCGCCTTCCGGGACTATGGGCAACCCCCTGAGCCTGTGTGACCACTTTGCCTAGAAGATCCATGATCCAATCACCAACAGAACGCTGATAACGCCTACGACCATGACCAGAAGCGTAGGTATATCCAGCCCCTTGATACTGCTCTGCGGAGAGCTAGACTCCAGCAGCCCTTTGACGCCCGCAGGGTCTGTGGTCACTTTCTTGACTCTTCGCCCCATGCGCTTACCCCAGGATGGTTCATCATCGACGAGTTCTCCGTCATCCGGTTCATCGTCATCGCCTTCTTCCGGCGTAAGACGCTGATTGGCGATGTCGGCGAAAACCGCAAGCGTGTCATCACTAACTGGCAGCACCATTGTTGCAGTCGCTTCATCTTCGGCAACTCCGTCAATGACCAGGTACAGGTCACCTTCGTCGTCAACGAATCGGTAGGCTGTGCCCTCGGCAACCAACGGAGGTGCCGGTGCTACATCGGGGGTTTCGGTAGTCATTTTTCCTCCATATTTAGGGTTTATTCGGACTTATCGTTGCCATTAAAGGGTGGCCTGCCTGATGTTTTGTCTCGGGAAGACCTACGGACTTGCCTCACGCGATCTCGTACCGGACGAGGTTCGTTGCGCTGCGGCCGTTGCGGCCGTGACTCCTCGACATGGCGACTTCCCTGTGCAGGCTCTGACGGCTTGCTATCTCGGTTTTTCGCTCCGTGCAGACGATTGGCCTTATCTTCGTTGCTGAACCGGGAAGCATTTTCTCGTTGACCTCGACGGTTCTGGCGGCGCTCTCGCTGCGACGAGGCTCCCCCGCCAAGGGTTCCGGTCGGATCATCGAAGTTATCGGTTGACCTTGAGCGACGGCGTTGTGCTTGTGTCCCCTGGCTCGAAGCCACAATTTTCGCAGTCGAGCCACTGTCACCAGAGCTTTGATTGACACGCTCTTCCCTGGCTTCCTGCCGTGACGCTCTCGTCGCAGCATAACTCGACTTAAAAGGCTCCTTCTGGTTTGCGGCTTCGGAAACCTTCTTGGACACCTTCTCGGACCACTTCTCGGTCTTCTCGGACTCTGCACTCGACTTCGGCTTGGCCGCATCGGTGTCTCGACTGACTGCACCAGCGCCCTTTACTGGAACAACAGCACCAGCAACACTTCCAGCCTTACTAGCGACAATGTTCTTGCCAGCCCTTCCAGTAGTAACGACCATGTTTTTGCCCGTCTTTTCGGCATTGTTGATAAAGTCCACGCCCTTACCGATGGTCTTCGTCGGCAACACCTTGCCAGCAGCAGCTCCGGCAGCGCCGGCAGCAGCATTACCCACACGCGGTGCCGCACGAACAGCAGACCTTGCTGCTGCCGTACCGCCCTTGTATCCGACAACACCGGCTGCAGCGGCACCGACCTTCATGCCAGTTGAGCTAAATCCAGCAGGCTCAGCGCCGCCGAAAGCGGTCATCGCATCGAGCTTACGGAGCCCCTTAATGACGCTGGCGACCATCAAGCCGAGCAAGAGCATTCGGAAACCAGAAGACACATCGAGCACCGCAATAATGCTGATAGCCAGGATGATGCCGGTGACTGCAAAGCCATAGAACATCCGCAGGATGAAGGTCTGGATAACTTGAGCGCCCCACTTGTTGACTACCTCGAAGCCTCTAAGCATTGCACCGAGGAAGTAGAACGGGCCGGTCAGAAACAGCCATAGCAGCTGGAAGTGGGCCATCAAGGTTGCGGCCGCAATCACTGCGATGATGCCGCCAACGACTACCGCCGCGACTAATCCAAAGAATGCGCTGGATGCGTGCCCGCCGGATCTGCCTGTATAGGACAGCAGCAGCTCCGTGCCCTGGGTCTTTGTCTCTACGGTTCGTTGCTTCTGGAAGAAGTCTTCAGCAACGGCGTAGTACGGGTCGCATACACGGAGTTGGTCAATCTCAGGCGGGTCGGCGTCATCGTCTGGTTTTGGAATCTCGTACCCGTTGGATGACAGGCACGTTTCGTAGTCTTCGATATACGACGGGCCACCGGCCTGTGCAATGAGGTAGCTGCGAATATCAGAGCAGCCGTTGTAGCTGTTGTAGCAAGGAAGCGCTTTAGGGTCGCCGTCTTTGCTGTTTGATGCCCCCTCGACGGGCTTCACATTCGGCTCAATCTGCCTTTCGCCGCTAATGCCGAACTGCGCTTTCGCCCACGGGCGATACGCTATGACTTCTGCCATCAGGCATGAGGAGTACCGCTGGCCATCCTCAACGCTGTTTGTGCCCCCCTCGGGCTTTCGGCACATTGAGCTTTCTGCATCCGGGATACCATCGAGTACTTCGGAGGCAACTGCTGCATTCAGCGTGCCGACAAATGAGTCGGCATCAGACATGACCTCATAGAACAGGCTTCCGTTGGGGTTGTCCATCGAGGCTGTCAAAATGCTGCCGTTGTAGACCACACCAAAGAGGAATGCTGCCAAGAGACCACCCATGAGCTTGCCACCGTGCGTCTGGAGGCTTCCGCCCTTCACGAGCTTAAAGAGCAGCACGATGAGAGACACCATGTAGAGCAGGCCAAATGCTGACATTGCGATGGTGATGAAGACATCGAGCATCGGTGAGAACTGTGCATACAGTGCCGCGAATGGGTTTTTCGTCTGTGAGTATTCCTTTAGCGCGATGACGGCCTGCAAGATTGCGCGCGACAACGTGTTGATTGAGTTGCCTGAGTTCACAGACATAAATGCACCAAATGAGCAGTCGTAGCCGCCTGATGCTGTGTGCGTCCAGTTAACGAAGCGCAGTCCGCGCAGGCCTGCAACTTCAAACAGGGTGTATTTGTCGAGGTCTCCCTCCATTTTCAATGGAGTATCGAGATATGGAGGAGGGTTCGGCACTCCTTCTTGGTTCTGTTTTGCCGGGATCTGGGCAAAGTTCTTTGGCGGAAACCAGCTTTCCGGGCCAGTGCCGATTGGCTCCTGCGTGGTTTCTGGGGACATCATCGAGCACAGCTTGTCATCGAAAATGCCGAACAGTGCGTTGGCTTTAGGGGGCGTGGCAACCGCAGCCACGCTGATTAGAAGGATGCCGCCGACTATTCCCGCGGCGACCATACGGATGCGCCGCTTCTTGCGAGCATCTTCATTCTGCGTGGCCTGCCCAGCATGGTGGCGCAAACGCAAAAAGATAAGTGCACACCCGAGGCTGGCGGCGATAAGGGACGTGACACCGGAATGCTGTGGCCACGCGGCTGCGATAAACATGCCAACGTTGATTGGGACAAGGCCCATAAAGGTAGACCACCCACGATGACAGTTTCCTGCCGGGGCAACCCACACCAACACAGTGAGTAGGAATGCTCCGATAGCAAAACCTGCCCCTAAGTCATGCGAGCCGGCCATTGCAAGATCGGGCCCCATGACCCCAGAAAACAGCATGGCAAGTGCCCATGTTGCGGCGAAGGACACGAGAGATCCTAGTTGCTCTGGCCATCGAGCGATAAGCGGCTTCGCGCCCCAGATTGCAGCTATCAGCGTCGCGACTGTAAGTGCGGCACCGGGGCCGCCGATGGCGTAAAAGCTAGACAGCATAAGCCCTGTGCCGCCGATTCGGCGACTCAGGGTTACAGTGCGATCCTCGCCCCACCAGTGAAGAAGTCTGCTGAGGCGGGATGATGTGTGTGACTGTGGAGGCCTGGTAGGCGGTGCCTCCACCTCCTGAACTATTGCTTTCGGCATCCGAGCCGTTCCTATCTACGTGCGGTTATGGTGCATGGCGCAATTAGTGTCACACACCGCCGCTTTCCGCCTTTTAGAACGGCATCGGCTCCTAGACGGACAGGACAGAAGCGTATTCGTCGAACTCTGCGGACTCGTCGCGAGCATCGTTAATGACTTCTCGGATGCTGCCAATCTCGCTGGTAATCATGCCGGTGCGCAGGCGGTCACGAAGCTCGGTGTGAACTGTCCATTCGTTACCATCCGCTGAGACAGGCTCCGACTGTGCCTGTGAGCGCGCCGTCGGGTTGGTCTGAGTCGCCGCCTCGATTTCTCGGAACAAACGGTCTACAGCGATGGTGGCCACACGGCCATCCACATCACGCATCACGCATTGGCCAGGCAGAAGCGTGCCACCATCACCGGGTGACATCAATCGCATAGCCATTGCGTTTCGCTCCATATCCGTCAGATTCTTCATTGCTGTTGGCTTCAGCAGCGACAAAGCATCGTTTGCCTCACTCAATCCTGCTTGAAGGAACACGAATCGAGTAGCGAACTGGTTGACCGATGCATCTTCATCGCTGCTCTGGTCTTCATCCAATGCATTGAGGTCGCGTGCCTGCTGAGAAATCAGGACGAGCGAGAAATACAGCGAGCGGCCTTGGCGAGCCAGGCGATCAAGCAACACACGACCAGCCCGGATTGCCGCCACGAAGTAGAACTCGTCCACCCATAGCGACCGAGGCGGGTAGCCATGCAAGTTACCTCGCGGGTTTTGCACACGAGTGGTCTTACCCATCATGCGCTCAATCTCGCGCAGCACAATCAGCATCGCAGCTGCAGTATCACGAGTATTTTCATCCCACTCAGACACGGGCGTGTTCTGAGACGGCGGGGACGTACCAAGCAACGTAATAATTGTTCGACGCTTGTTGCCGATCCGGAATGGCTCTCGCGCCCGCGACTTACCGAACATCAGGCGCCCTAACTGCCGGGTTTCAGCGCGAACTAGCTGATCCTGCACGCTACGGATGCTCCGCAGTTCCTCACGGACACGGATTGCATCACTCGGCGTGGTCTTGGGATCTTCCAACGCCTTTTCATTGAGCTCGATCTCTGCTCCGAGGTGCTGCGCCAGCTCCGACAATGACGGCTCGGAAACCCCTGGGTGATTGAGGTGCTGATCGCGCATGTTCTGGAACGCAGTGTTGAGAATCTTGCGGTCATCCTTTTCAAGGAAGACCAGGTTCATCACGTCACGCGCCAAGTTCTCGCCCTGCATGTACGCAGAATCACCTGTACCGCCGGCAATAGCCCACGGATCCAATGCGCCGGGGGCGCCATTGCCGAGGGACACGATTGCGGTATCAGCCCAGAATTGCGGATTGGTGGGCCGGAACTTGCTGTCAGGCCCGCCGAGGATACCCGCTTGGGCTTCCTCGGTGAATCCGGGGAGATTGACCTGATTTCCGAACGATAGGTAGTAGACGAACGCCTCAAAGTCGTTCTTCGGGTCAATGACGATGGTCTGCGTGCCAGATTCGCTCACCCAGAAAAATAGGGTCAGTGCCAGCGAGGACTTACCACCACCGGAGGCGCCGATGATGACGATGCCGGCTCCTCGGTTACGCGCCATCTGTACGAGCGGGTCGAAGTGGACTGCCGTTCCGGTGTCGAGAGTGTAGCCAATCTGCATTCCCTGCCAGGAAATAGGCTGCCCGCCGCGGAACTCCACTGCATCTCCTACCAGCGTGGATGAATCGAGACGAGCGTATGCAAGCGCTTCGAGGTCGCTCCACTGTTCGTCTTCCACGTCGATGCTCTGGTTAAAGTTCGACATGAAAAGACGCCCCACGCTTGGTGGGAGCTGCCCGCGCCTTCCCTTCGGAGGTGTCATGTCCCCTGGAAGTTGATCTTCAAGCAGGTAGCCCTGGTCGCCAATTGGTCGGCGAACACGAGCACTTTCCCCGAACATCGAGATGATGTCGGTGGTGATTTTCGTCAGCTCTTCCGGGGATGCGGCAGCAAATGTCAGTCGCTGCTGATGTACAAGAACCGGCTTTGCACCGATTTCGTGTTCATGCTTCAGTGTCTCTGCGGCCTCCCATTTCCGATCGAAAGACTCGGAGTGCTGGGCGCCGACTTCCTGCCGCACATTTGCTTCATCCAGAACATTCTTGGTCAGCTTTTTCGCAAGTCGGCGCCACTTTTCTGCAGACAGAATCGTGGCCGGCCAGATTACGTCTACGGGACGTGGCATCGTCTTGAGCAGGCGCCCCCAGGCGCCGGAGTACTCAAACGGCACTGTCGGGTCTGGATACTCAACGGTCAGGGTCGTGATGTAGGAATACTCCCCCCAGCCATTTTCCGGGTGCGGGTTCTTCACACGCACGTAGTCATCCTCAATGTCGGCCGAGATGTTAACAATCTCGTCGAACCAGCCACCGCGCCACGGTCGGGTGCGATTAATGCCGGTGACATTATTGACCGGGAAATGCCCGTATAGAGCCTTTTGAATCAGCCAGTTGAGGTCATTGCGGTACATCAATGATGCGCCGTGCTGGGTCAGAATCGCACACGTCTCACGTGCTCGTTTGCGGAACTTCGACAGGTCTTTTTCGTTGAATACCTCTTCTGCGACACCTGCACTGCGGCCAAGTATCTGTGTTAGAGGGTCAACCTGCCGGGGTGCCTTGAAATCTCCAAGCCGAACCAAGAGATACTGGCGACGCTCGGGAGCGGTTTCCTCCAGGTGCGGTCGCACCTTGTTTTCAATCAGGGACGCAAACAGCTTCGTTGGATCCCAACAGTTCTTCAAGTAGTTTTCTTGCCACTGATTTGCGTTCACGGGAGCAAAGCGTGTGATGGTCTGGATGGTGACATCATCTTCCTTGTACGCATTTACGAAGTGCGTGGAGAGGTCACCGTAGATTTGCACGTTGCGCTGCACAGCCGCGATCTGCTCTTCGCCAGCAGCGTATTCATCAGACGTGGTGGATAGAATAACGCCTGTCCAGACCGATTCTCCCTTGATAAATAGGAATGGGTCATCTTGCGCGTAGCGGTAGTCAAGCCGACGTGCATCAAGGAGTTCCGCAGCCTTGGCGGTCGCATCCTTTTTACGTGGCTGCCACCACTTTCTCTTTTCAGTAGATTCCTGGGGTGCGTTCTTCCTCATCGTGAAGACCTCTTAGTCGGGGTAGTCGTATTCGACGAACTTCTGCGGGTTAAACGGGTCGCGGTAGCCAACGAGAATGTCGGCATATCCTGGCGGGTCTTCCCTGCGCTCGTCGTAGCCAACTGGCTGCGGGTTGTACGAATTAAACTGGCGGATTGCCCCAATCTCGGCGGTGTTGTCATGCGGTCGCCACAGAATGACCTGCCAGTGAATTTTGGTTGCCTTTGTTTCGGCGGTCACCGCTCCGGCGTAGCGACGAGGAGCGGTGATACGACGAATAATCTTTTTCAGCGCCGTAATGGGGTCGGTTTTTGCGCTCTCAGACGTTGCTCGACGGTAAAACCATGTGCCAAGAAATCCTCCAACTATCAGTGCGAAGACTACTGGTGACGGCAACCCGATAATGCTTGCTACGACGAATACGATGAATCCCACCGCGATGGCAATAGCAATCGCGATACCGGCAACACGAGCAACGAGGCCACCGAAAAGCTTTAAGTCCACCTGGTCTGAAAGTTTCCAGACTCTAACCTGGTGATTTTTCAGCAGTGTGTAATCGCGGAACTCATACGGATTCGACATTGCGAGTCTCTCAGTCGATTAACCGGAGACAGACTGGCCGAGGCTGATAAGCCAACCAACGGCAGCGGTTCCGATGCCGAGCAGGAATGCGCCACCAAGCACGGCCCCCAGCGGGCCAATTAGTCGCTGAATATTGCCACCGCGGACAACGATGACCAGGCCGATGACGACCGCAGCGATGAAGGACAGTGCTGCGACAGCACCGCCGATAATCTGCAGCTGCTGCGTGGTGTTGTTGATGGCGTTGGTGATACCCGCCGAGCCCTGCCCGCCGCCTGACTGCTGCTGAGCCAAAATCTCATAGAACATGTGGTGTCTCCTTGAAAGTGTTTTGGTGGTTATCGGAGGATGCGACCGGGGTCTTCCCCGTGCATCCTTGATTATGAACTATGGCCGCTTTCCCGCTTTTAGCTGCGGAAATAACTGTGCGTGCTACTTCAGGTCGTTGACCGTCCCAATGCCGTCACCGGCACCCGCAGCGCCGCCTTGGCCTTCGCCGGCAGTTGCGGTGGCTTCTGCAACCAGCCCCGGTAGCATTTCGCTGACCTGCCACTTGTTATTGATAAGCGTCATGGTGACGCGGTAGCCCGCTGGCTGCGTGCGTCCGCCACTATCGTCCTTAACAGTCCAGTCCAGGTTGACCAGCGCGGTGACCTGCGACCCTTCGACGTATTCAAACGTCGCAGTTTGTCCTTGCACTTCAACGGGCGGGTCAAATGGGATGACTCGTACCGACGTAATCTCTGGCTTCTGGAACTTGCCGCTCATTCCCGAGAGCACGTCTCCCTTAGCGTCGGTCGCAGTCAAAGCCTCCAGGGTCTTCCGGTCGGACTGCCCCCAGGCCTTAAAGAACGTCTCCAACATGGGCTTAAGCTTCGGCGCGATCTGCCGATCTTCCATCAGGCCAGTTTCCAGGTTCGGAACTGCGTCTTGTGCTGGCGCCGCGGAGTACCCCAATTGGCCGACCACCTTGAACGCCTTACGCCCATCAGTGTTCTCCCCTGCCCACACCGGCAAGGTGACGTTCATAAAGTCACCCGAGCTCATGGAAACGAAATATCCCAGGTAGGCGACCTGCCCTCCCTGATACTCCGTGCGATTTTCGACTTCACCGTTGAAGTTGATAGTGACCGGGTTTTCCTTCTGTCCACCAGATGTCCACCCGCAGCCTTCCCCAAGCTGCTGCAGCGCCATGCCCTTCATCAGCTCGACGCGCTTATTCTGAGCCTCTTCCTTATCCGGGTGGGTCAGGCACAGCTCAACATAGTGACGTCCAAAGGTAGCGGCGGAATCGGTAGGGAATGAAGACAGGTGGTATTTAGCGGCTTCCTCTTCTGTGACCTGGCCTTGCGCCGGAACAGCAGTTCGCCCCACGATCACACCGAGCAACAGGCTTGCACAGGAAAATGCTGCCAGGCTGGCCGCGCCGACCATGAGGGCTTTACTTCCTCGCCGGCCACGTCCGCTAGTAGGCGCGTGGCCAACGCTTACGACATCGAAATCACCGATTGGTGTTCCGTGCTTGTCGTAGACAATGACATCGGCTTCATCGTCGCCGCCCGATGGGTCGCCAATCTTCTCGGCGATTTTGTCCCACCACCGCTTTTTCGGCGGAAGGGGGTGTCCTTCCATGTCGCACAGGATGGGCTTTCCTTTGGCATCACACAACGCTTCGTCACTGTCGGATTTGGTTGCGGTGAAGGTTCCATCGCCGTTATCCATCAGGTACAGGTACGTGATAGTGCCATCTTCGGAGACGCGCATGAGGCCATCTGCCGTGGTGGTGTGGGTTTTCCGCTTCGCTACCGGCAGGGGCGAATCAGGGAAGGAGGCCTGGTGATTGTTACTGGCTTGCTCAGCCTTGCGCGTGTTGGCGAAGAACTGATCCAGCATTTTGTGTGTGGCCGGATCGTTGGGAAATGCGGGGCGGAAGGTGTCGGTAAATCGCTTGGGGACGGGGGCGGGCTTTCCATCTGGGCTGGCTGGAATGAACCCATCTGGGAGGACAAAATCGTTGGTGGGGATGGTGGTAGTCATATAGCGAGCCTTTTGGTGTGGTGCATGGTGTTCTTCTCGATTGCGCTCACAGTAGCGCTCGACCGCTTTCCGGCATGGTTTTCCCGACTGGCCTGGCTATTTCGGTGCGAACGGGTCATCGTCGCCGCCAAACGGGTCGGTGTCGGAGAAGTCGCCGAAGGGGTCTTCCTCGTCACTAAACGGATCATCGCCACCGGGGGAATCGTCGAAGAGATCAGCGTCAGCATCGCGAGGAGCACCTGCGGGAACTGCGGCGAAGGAATCCTCATCTTGCTCATCAAAGGTGTCGTAGTCCATTGGGATTGTTCGATCGTGCGGTGCGAGGTCTTCTTCGCGCATCTGCCGCGGGGACGGTTGCGGCCGTATGTCACGGGGACGTGACACCTCCGGTTCCGGATGATGCATCGGCGCGGCGGGGAGGCTATTCGGCTCGGGTAGGTTCTCCAGCGGCAATGGAGGTTCGAAAGCGTCCTGCGCCGCAGTGGCAGTTACGTCCAATGTCTCCTCTGCAGCGTTGAGAATCTTGTGCAGCATAGGGTTGGTCTCCAAGTCTTCAATCAGCGCTTCATAGACGGTGCGCTGCTTTTCTTTACAGGATTCGACGTACTCTTCATCGGAAAATGGTCGCCACTGATACGGAGGCTCCCACACTGGGGTCAGGGTCAGGACTTCCGACCAGTTATTTGGCCCTTCGGGGGCGGTGGTGTGCACCGCAGTGATCTTCGGACTCTTGGAAACCCACAGCAGCTGGCGCTGCTCAATATCAAGGGCCAGAGCATCTCCTTCGCCGATACGGGTCACGGTTTCCTGCCTGGCCATGAGCCTGCCGGCACTTCCGGCGCCTTGGAACAGTCCGGTGCGTGTGCTCGTGATTTCCTTCTGTTCAGTGGGGATTTTCTTCGAGACTGTGCCGGAGAAACCAGCGAATGTTTCTGCATCCTGAGCGACTGACAGCTGGAATGACACCAGCCCGGATAGCTGTCCGAAAAGCTGGCGCAGCCACACGCCGGTGGAGTCCACGGCTTCAATATCCGATAGTGACTGGGTTGACAGGATGGGGCGAATGTTGACGTCAGCGGACTTATTGAACAGCCCGAGCATGGCTTCTGCTGCTGCCGGCGACCGTGTGGAGCCGAGCTCTTCAATCTGAATTGTCATCGGATTCCACGGTGTTCCATCGGCGACATGAGACTCGGCGTTAAGGAAGTGAGCGACTTCTTGGTGGTACTGGCGCAGCGTCGATACTGCGCTTTGCAGGTCGAGGAGCACCATCGTGGCGATCATGGAGGCCATCTTCGGGTAGTCCTGTGCGGGCAATGAAAACAGCACAATCTCATTGCGGAGAATGGCTCGCACAAGGTCAATTTCCAACAGTGGCGTGGTTCCCGGATTCAGGAACATGCCGACGCTGGGGTCGTTGATATAGGTGGCAACCAGGCTGCGCACGTCTCCAATTGCGGCATTGACAACCGACTGTCGGTTCGCCAGTTCCTTCTCCAGCGACTCCACGCGAGCTCTAATTGCCGTGGCTTTCCGGTCTGCAGCAGCAGTGCTGAGGAAGGGGTTGGCTTGTTTGACCTGAGCGCCGGTGATGGAGGTGCCTTTTTGCGTGAGCGTGTCAGGATCGAGCATCTGCAGCAAGATGGATAGGCCGGAGACGGGAAAACCTTGAGCATTGCGTTGGCGGTCGAATCCGGTCAGCGCGGCGATGTCGAATGCCAACTGGACGATTTCTAGGCTGGTGCGTTCATACACCGCTGCATCGCCGTCGCGGGGCACCGATCCCAGAAGCATGGATGCTTTCGAAGCGCCGTTTCCGCGCTGGAATGGGTCGTAGTGGGCGGGGCGGTCTGGGGCAAATGGATGGGGCTGGCGGTAGCCACCGCCCGTCTTGGGCATCATTTTGAAATGCAGGAATGGCACGCCTTTTTCATAGGCCAGCTTTGCTTTCGCGCGCGCCATATCGTCATCGCCTTTAAGGTCGATGGTGATGTTTCCGCCCGAGAGTTCATGGACTTGCTGGGCGACAATGGAGTTGGCCAGGCGGGTCTTACCTGAGCGTGACGTGCCGACAATGGCGAAGGCCTTTTTAAAATTATCGACCATTGCAGAGGCAACATCGCCGTATGTTCCAATGCCGATGGCAATCTCTCCGGGGTGTCGTGTTGACCACTGGCCGGACTGGACTGCAACAAGATTGCGCTTGCGTCGCCACTTGTCGAGGAACCCTACAGGTCGCCGGTCAGAGTACTCTTCGCCTTCATTTTGACCGCGGAGCCGCAACGAGTACGAGCGTGCCCACCACCAGATTGACATGAGAAACAGCGCCACTGGAGTAGCGAAGAGGGCGTGTTTAAGGAAGAGATACTGTCCATTGTCGGCGGTTTCTGCGATGAGAGATAGCAGCGGAATCCCTTTGAGAGGTGCGGTGCCGGCTTGCCAAAGCATTGCTGCGCCTGCCGGCCACCAGCCAAACCATGTGGCCGGTGAGAAACCTGCGACCATGATGCCAATGAGCCACGTTGCGACGGTGGCTCCTGCCCATCGGCTCAGTCGGACGCGGCGCTTTTCACCAATAATCGCGAAGATGGCGAAGAGGATGACGATAAGCGGCTGGGTCGCCAGCGTTAGTAGGACGAAGATGGTGCCGCCGATTGCTAATCCGCCCTTGTTTGTTTTCTTCTCTGTGTCAACGCCGCTTGCTTGCTCGACGTCGTTGAACCAGCCCATAGCTGAATCTCCTTTCGTGGTGGATTGCGGTGGTGGTGCTTTGGATAGGGCTACTGTGCCATGTCAGCGCTGCCCGCGATGCCAGTTATCGGCCGGCTGCTTCTAGGCAACGACGGTAGTTGCCGGGAAAGCGGAGCCACTGTTCAAAACCGACGGGATTAGTGTCGCCTGCAACGTCGGTTTTCCATATGCGCCGCCATTTGCGCCAGGCGCTGTATGAGCAGCGGTAGGTCGGAGGAAGGCTTCGTTGGAGCAACTCGTACTCCAGGCCGGGGTCATGGGCGATGTCAATGAGCTCGCAGCTAATCGGCCAGCGCGTTTTGTCAAGCTTCCACGTGTCGGGTTTTTCAAAGAAGAGAAACGACGATAATGATTCGTCCCATACCTCACGCACCATGCCTTTGTCGGGCTTGTGAGTCATGGGGTTGATGCCGCCTTCGGGGCCTCGCAACAGGTCATAGACGGGGTGTGTGCAGACCCATCGGACAGACTCGAATTGGCGGAGATGTTGCTTAGCTTTCTGCAACGTCCACCCTTGGCCTCGCATGACTTCACCGTGGCCGGTTACACAGTCTCGGTAGCTGGCGAGAATGTTGCGCGTGCGCTGGTTAGCTTTGGCAGTCAGCTCTACTTCGACCGCCCGCAGAGTGCCGCGCTCGGTGACTTCTATGAAGTCTGGGGAGCGCACGTCAGTGTCTCCGTGGGTCATTGGTACGACAAGCCACGCTTCAATTTCACGTCGGCCCAGCCCATCAAGATCGGCGAAGGTTCTTGTTGGCACAACACCAGCGGTTCCGCCTGCCGATCGTCGAACCCCTGCGTCTTCTAGCATCCGGTACAGGTAGTCTCCGCCGCGAGCCTGGCAGACCTGGATTTCACGTTCGGTAAACACAGCTCGGTGATGAACGAGTGATGCTCTGAGCGCTTCCTCGGCAACGAGAAGTCGGTGCAGCATCGTCGTTATCGACGGCGGTTCCATCTCCACCAACGGGGAGTCTTCTCCGACTCCAACAATGCGCCCAGCACGGGTAGGCCACAACACGGTTCCTGCCCACGGCAACGTGTCAATGCGTTGCAACAAGCCCGCTTCGACCATGAACTGCACTCGTCGTTGCACATTCTTTTCGGTCGTATCGTAGACGTACTTGACCGCCTGCCGTTGACTAATCGCACCTAAGCGCGTGGACATGTTCAACAGGATCTGATCGGCTGTGGTTCTACGCCAACCATCACCATTTTTCTTCCCAGAATCACTGCCGGCGGAACGACGTCGCCGACGCTTACTCACAACCGACTCCGGCTCTACCGTCTTCACAGTGCTCCGCACCATTTCCGACACTTCAACTAGCCGCGCCATAACGACCTCTCAACTGACTACACAATGACTACAGCCCTGACTACAACCACACTGCACACAGGACTACAGCCGCACTACACAACTGACTACAAACGTGACTACACAGCTAACTACACCGCGACTACACCTCTAACTACAGACCAACTACAAAACACGCGACCAACCACGCGGCCATACACGCGACACCATAACGCGACCCCGCTGACCCCACCCCCAACCCCAATACCAGCACAAACACCACCACAACCCGCACCCACCACCCAAACACAAACAACCAACTCACCCCACGCCCGCACCGTGCGCGGGGTGCCGGGTAAAACCCCGCCCTCCTTTTCCTCCGTCGCTGTCACGAACGGGCCCTTTCTCCTTGTTCCTGCGTGCTCTCGGAAGCTGCGGTGTGGGCCCGTTTTGTCGTGACGGTGTGCTCGGTCGGATAAAGGTGGGCGTTGGTGGGTTTTCCCGGTGCCGCCGCTGTGGTCGCCGTGGCCTGGTGGGTGCTGGTGGCCGTGGCTTCCTGTGCGGCGGCGGGCTTGTGCCCGGCGTTGGCGGCGTGCGGCGTACCACTGTGGTGCCCCTGTGTGGTTCGCCTTTGCTTGCCTGTGGCCGTGTGGCACTGCGCCAAGTCGCCGCTTTTGCGGCTCCTGCGTCACCTGCCGGTTACGCCGTGCCGGGGAGGTGTCCCCCAGAGGTGAGCCCCCTCTTGCCTGCCCCTCTTCGTCGTGGCAATGGCAGGTACACCGGAGGCACGTAACGGCCCTGCCATATGCCCCGAGGAAACGGTGCCCTGGTGCGGTTGCGGTGACCCAGTGGCCACCCTGGCGGCCCCCCAAAAAAATGCGTGGTGCCCCACGATGATCCCAGGCGCGACAATGACCCCACGCCACCGACGGCTACGACACGACCCTGACCCACCTGCGCGGGCACCGATGCGCACCAGCGCTCACCCCAGCCCCCAGGGGGCTGACACCCATCACCACCCCACGCCCAACACCAACCACCCGCCCCGGCAGGCAACCGGGAGGGTCGATGTGTAGCGGGAGCACCGCATCGCGGCCACCGCCCCAGGCGACGCCGACACCGGGAAGGCAGGCCACGTGGGCCACCACGGGCAACTGCCAACCCCGGGCAAGGCAAGCCACTGGGGCAAGGAGGCCAGCGAACGGGCTCGCCGCGTCACACACATCGACCCGACCGGCTCCCGACAGCGAGCTGTCGGGAGACACCCACAGACCACGCCCCAGGCACACCCCACCAACCCCAACCACCAGACCACCCCAACCGGGTAGACACCGACTCGGCCAACAGGGACACCAGGCGGAAACCACGGGGCACCAGCCCACGTTTCGAGAGCACGCAGAAACACAGGCGACAGTGCAACCCGGTGACCCGCCCCCTGTTGGCACGAGATCTCGGTGTCTACCCGGCCCCGCCGCGCGCGGCGCGCGGCGGGGGGGGGCACCCCCTTCTTTCGCCTTCGCCCCTACTGTGCCGCAGAAGACCAGCCCGCGGCAGGGCACCACCAAGGCACTCCCCCTCTGGCTTCATGCACCTGGTCACCCTCGACCTAACCCGCTCACGCCAAGCCACCAGTCGAGGTGCACCCCACCAACCCCAACCACACGACCCAACGGGGTTACGCCGGCCCCCAGGGCCGGAGTGACCCCGACCAACCCCTGCATGGTCACCGCACGCAACGACGGCGGTCAGCGAGGGTCGTTGTAGGGGTTGAATCCGTATCGGGCTTCGTACTCGTCGAGGTAGGCGTTGGTTCTTTCGATGTCTTCCTGTCGGTCTTTTTCTTCTCTTCGCCGTCTGGCGATTGTGATGCGGAGTATGCAGATTACGAGGATTGTGATGCCGATTGCGATGGCTGCGAGCACTGTCTTTTCCTTTCTTTGTCGGCGATTTTTGACTGCCATTATGCACGGGTTTGAACGTCGTTTCCTTTTTCGTGCACATGGCTGTTTTTGCGGGGGCTGCTGCCCCCGCTGCCCCCGCGCTTGCAGCGGGCTTGGTCGCGCTGCGCTGTGCTTCAGTCGGTGGTTTCTCGACTTGCCTGCCCCCCTTCTTTGGCTGTGGGGTGAGGTTTTCCCTCGTGGGGTTCTTCTGGTTTCTAGGGGGCGTTCTGTCGCCACTGGGGCGACCACTCAGGCGCCGTGGTGGCTTGCGCTCAGTCGCCGCGCGGGCTGTGGTGGTGTGCTGCGCGTGGCCGGGGCGTGGCGTGTGGTGTGTGTGGCACGCCATACATTGTCGCGCGTCACTCAGGCCCGCTTCTCTACTGCAACACAACGCACCGCACTACCAGGCGAAATCATGTCTGGTATTGCCACCACCCACCACTGAAAAGCGTTGCGACTGTCCACTATCAAGGTTCGCGCCTCCTGACATCGCCCCGAATTTGCTGACAGAATGCATAAGACGGACAATCCACTAAAGGATGCACCATGAATCCACGCACTGACCACGCCTCCGAACTCCGCGAACTCCGCGAAGCAGCTGGCCTCACCCAAGCCGCTGTCGCAGCCAAAATGTCAATCGGCCAAAACCGCATTTCCCAGATCGAACACGGACGCCTCGACCGCCTCCACCTCGACACCCTCAGCCGCTATTTCACAGCCCTTGGCTTCCGTCTCGTTGTCACCGCCGAGACTGCCGACGGCAGCCGCAAGATTGTCCTGACTCCCCCATCGCTATCGCCCTAGCCGGGCAGCGGGCGTGCCTTAGTGTGAGTGCCACCACGCATCCACTACCCCGTTTTCACAAAAAGGAGACTTTCACCAATGGCACGCCTCGTCAATACCGCAGAGCAGCGCTCCCTGCGCCAGCAAGCCCACAGCGATGCCACCGCCAACGTCCGCCGCGCTCTCAACATCGAGCAGCAAGCCCAAGCCACCTACCGACAGCGCCAGCGAGAAACCGCCGACGCTATCGCCGTCGCCCGCGCTGAAGGAGTCCCGTGGGCACACATCTGCCAAGCACTCGGCGGAATTAACCGCTCCTCGGCCGTCCTGCGCCTCAACGTCCACGGCTCCCGCGCCACCGCCGCAGGAGTTGACCGATCTGTGCCAGACATCGCGGCCCCTCTCAAGCGTTGCCCCCTCACCGACGATGACCTCTCCGCCGCTCCACCCGCAGTCGCCCAGTGGTGGAATACTCCTCGCGTGGGTGATGCCATTGACGCCGCGCTGCAGGCCGTCACCGCCGAGCGGCGCCAACAGATGCTTGCAGAGGGAACCTACGCCACCGTCATTGTCAGCACCCTTAGCGCCATCGCCCAGTCCTGCACCACCGCCGCCTTCCACGCCCTGTGCGCCTTAGCTACCAGCAACCCCCATGCCAGCGACGATGACGCAATAACCTGCGCTTGCGATGCCGTGCGCACCGCAACCGAGTAGCGCACTGTCCACCCCTGCGGGAAGCGGGCGTCTGCTCTACTGACTCCATCGAGTTTCAACTCGGCACCTTCACCACATCCACGTTGTCACGAAAGGCTTTCCATGAGCTTGATTCTTGCCCACCCGCACCATGAGTCCGAGATCACGCTGAACTATCAGCTTGGCGCTGCGCTCGTTATCGTCGGGCTGTGCCTGGCATTCGTCATCTACAGCGCCCGCGTTGTCCGTAAAAACGACAAGGAGCGCTCGACCAGTAATGTTCTGCGCGGCATCATTGCCGCCTCGTCTACTCACGTCGATACGCGCATGGCGGGCTGGGAGGTCATTCGCCATTCTCTGTCGAAGGCCTCCACCCGCCGCGCCATTGCCGCCGATGGCGACCTGAACCGAGCGCTGCGCAGCACTATTCGCACCGCATCCCCGGACAATGGGACAGAACGCGATGCCATTGACGCTATTGAGTCGCTGCTAGGCGCAGTCCACGCTTCTGCGAGGTAGTCAGCACCTCAGTACAGTTTCACCGCCCCGGTGTTAGTGCCGGTCGGCGGTTTTTTCTTATCCCACTGTTACGTGTTGTAACTGTCCGCCCGTCATGGCGGTAGCGCTACCGGGTAGCGCACTGTCCTGCATTGTTACGGTGGCATCTCCCCTGGTCTGACTACCCATGTAGTTCTTTATCCGACTACGTGCGTAGTCACAGTGTCGGCCAGGTATGACAGGGCATTGGCGACACTCGGTTTATGCAAACGCAGATATGCGATTGCAGCGTCATATTCACCGAGTATCCAGGAGGCACGTCATGGGACAGCGAAGCCAGCTCATTGTCAATATCCATACCGTGAAAAACGGGGAGCGCGTCAAGTCGGTACGCATCGCCCGCCACTATCAGTGGGTGTGGGGTCAGTTCCTTATTTTCCGCGCAAATCAGCTCGCCCGATTTCTTCACCAGCAGGCACGCGCTGACTACAGCAGAATCACCTCCGAAGAGTTGGAGGCGGTCATTCCCGCGATTTACGGCGTGAACATCATCAATGGTGACGTGCAGGGCATCCACCCCCACTACGACGTTGCCGACTACTCGTTGGAGTGTATGGACAATAACGACGGCTACGTTGTGGTTGATGTGACCATTTCCTCGTTCGACCGCCGCATCGATGTGGACGTGGACTTCACGATGGGCATCATTGAGCGACAGATGACCGACACGGGCACAGAGTACGTCCTGGTTGCCCCTGGGGACTATATGGCGCAGTACGCAACGCTGGATATGCGCGACAGTGACGATTGGCGGCATATCTCTAAGGCCGTGATTTCTCTGGAAGCTTTGCTGAAAGATCGCGGCTTCGCATCAGGCGAGGAGGCGGCAACGGTGGCAGATTCGCTGGTGCCAGCGCAGCCAGATGTTGAGGCAGCGTAGCCCCTCCCCTTTTCGAGAGAAAGCCCCCGGTGTCTTCCGGGGGTTTCTTCGTTGGTAGCGCTACCAGGTAGCACACTGTCCGGCATGGTTGCGGTGGCATCTCCCCTGGTCTGACTACACAGGTAGCGCATTACGGGCTACGTGCGTAGTCACAGTGTCGGCCAGGTGGGAACAGGTGTGCTCTACACTCGGTTTATGCAAACGCAGATATGCGATTGCAGCACCATTCACCGAGTATCCAGGGGCACGTCATGGAACAGCAAAGTTATCTCATTGTCAATATCCATACCGTGAAAAACGGGGAGCGCGTCAAGTCGGTACGCATCGCCCGTCACTATCAGTGGGTGTGGGGTCAGTTCCTCATTTTCCGCGCGAACCGGCTCGCCCGATTTCTTCACCAGCAGGCACGCGCCGACTACAACACCATCACCTCCGAAGAGCTGGAGGCGGCCATTCCCGCGATTTACGGTATGAACATCATCAATGGTGACGTGCAGGGCATCAGCCCCTCCTCCGACGCTGCCGATTGCCCGTTGAAGTGGATGGCCCCTTTCAACGGCTACGTTGTGGTTGATGTGACCATTTCCTCGTTCGACCGCCGCATCGATGTGGACGTGGACTTCACGATGGGCATCATCGAGCGACAGATGACCGACACGGGCACAGAGTACGTCCTGATTACCCCTGGAGACTACATGGCGCAGTACGCAACGCTGGATATGCGCGACAGTGACGATTGGCGGCATATCTCCAAGGCCGTGATTTCCCTGGAAGCTTTGCTAAAAGATCGAGGCTTCGCATCAGGCAATGAGGCGGCGGACGTGGCAGATTCGCTGGCGCCAACGGAGGCAGAGATTGAGGCAAGGCCGCCAGATTTTTTGATATGGTAGCCCCCTTTGAGAGAAAGCCCCCGGTATTTGCCGGGGGCTTCTTCGTTGGTGGCGCTACCAGGTAGCACACTGTCCGGCAGCACTTCGGTGGCGCACAGCGCCGGAACTGGGGTTTTCCATCAAAGCGGTAACAGGGTTCGCCTTCCATGGTTCACGGCTGGCCATACCACCACAGCGTTACACCATAATTGCCCATGTAACGCACGGACGGCGACAGACAGGAGACACCACCATGACACTTCAACTCTTCGGCGCAGCAATTGCCCTTATCGGCGCTATCACCGGACTCCTTGCTATCGCCCAAAAGGAACGCTCTGACCGCCGCAAAGAATGGTTTGCCCGCTACCAGTGGGCAATAGAACTCGCGCACAGCGACGATGACGCCACCGCCGAGACGGGACGCGCCCACCTTGCCACCTTGAAGAACTCTCGTATCGCCACCCGCTCAGAACGTGAGTTCATTCCCACCTACCGACCCCAACGGCGCGCAAATACCCGCCGATACCCAACCACAGCCCACCGGACGAAACAGACCGCCTGAAAGTAACCGCTCCGCATAAGGCCACCGCCAGCGCCTTATGCCCCGCTCCCTCTGTAACTGTCCGCCCGCCCCTCTCAAGTCGGCCAGCGCGCTCGCTACATCAGCGATGCTCAATACAGGGAAGCGCACGTAGCGTAGCTTTTCCCGTACACCATGCACACCACACGACATAAGGAGCGCATTATGCACGCCGCCTTAATCGACCATTCTGGCGCTATCGCCATTGCCGCCACACTCACACTTGTGGCGCTGGCTATAACCGCCGTCATCCTGGCATATCGGGCTATTAGCGACGATCCTGCCGTCTACCCCGATGCCATGACCAATCACATCTACCGTTGCCTAGCGGAACTTCCCACAGCAACCCCACGGCAGCGCCTTGCCATGTGGAAAGGGCTTGCTCGCGTCTGCCGTAACCCGCACCTGTCGGCACCGGAATGCACCCTTGTTCATCAAATGGCGCGTGATTTTATCCATCAGAGCCAATCCGCCGAAGAGCGTGACGCAATCGCTCAAGTAGCTATTCAGTCCAACGCACTGCTGCGACCAACACCGCACGCCTAACCGTTCCGGGCGAGACACCCAATCTCGCCCGCTTCCTTACTTGCCCCCGAGACTGTCCGTTCCCTATCGCAGTTACGAACAGCGGACTAGAATTCCCCCACGATCGACATAGGCAGCAACACAGCTTTTACTTCCGGCCAGACCGTCTCCAATAGGCGCGATACTGCAGATGTCGCATTCACGACCAACTTAGGAGCCAATTTCAATGTCACGACTTTCCCCACTTGCTACCCTCCTGCCCCAACTTCCTGAGATGGGCCCCCTTGAACCAAATACCACCTACTTAATTTCCGCCGGGGTTTTCTTCGACGGCACTGGCGCCAAACTCCATACAGACATTGTGCCAGCTTCAACTACAGCGTTCTCCGACCTGACATCCAATGACAAATCTCCTCAGCTATACCTATCTATGGTGCTTATATTTGTTTTCCCAAACATCTCAGATTCCACTTCCTCTGAAAGCAGATCGGACATTGAAAGCTTCTGCCGCAGCCTAGAGGGGCTCCTATACAACGCAAACGTTGAAGGCTGCTACTACGTAGAATCTATTGACTACGGAGCAGCAGTCTGGTCATCCTCCGGCGAGATTGTTGGCCACTGCGGCAAGGACTTGGAGAAATCTGTCGAAACCAAGTGGAGTATGCATGACCTACTACTACTCCCCACCAAAATCACCAGCGCACAGGCAGAACGGGCACGCGAGGCCGCCGAATCCGTTTATCACGCGCCAGAGTCACTAAGCTCCCCCGGCCAATACAGACCGCCGGCGATAGCCAATTGCTTCAGCACCTACGTGAACATTCTCGACGCAATAGATACTCAACCATGCGTAAGCGACATGATTGAGCACCTGCTTGCAGCACCCGAGCACATCCGCTGCGCTGCAGAAATCTGCAAGTACGAACAGATGCGTCTTACTGCACTAGAGCTGATGTCCCACACGGACTACCGCGAACGCCAGCTTGCGTTTTGGTCGGCGTGCGTATCGCTGTTTACCGGAAACATGCGCGCTAACGCCTACAATGCACTAGGCGTAATTGCATACTTTATCGAGGATATGGAACTGGCAAATCGCGCAAAGGAACTGGCAGACAGCGCGAAAGAGAACCAATAGCTTAACAGATCTGCTAACACAACCAGAGTACGTCTGCACCCCGGCTAAGCCGGGGTTCTTTTTCGCCTTCCCGCCTCGACTGTCCGCCTGGCCGGGAAGTGGGGTGATTCCCTCCACTACTGTCCGCCACTAGGTCACCAGAAATAAACTAAAACTAGACCGTTTCACCTGCACTACTACACATGTAGTCACCCCATGACTACATGTGTAGTCTCTAATGCTTTTCATTTCGGCCAGACCGCTTTCGACGGTTGCGACACTGCACATGTCACGTTCACTTCCGACTTAGGAGTTGGTTTCCATGCCACACTTTTCCGCACTCACTGCCACCTTGCCCCAACTACCGGAATGGGCCCCACTCGCTCCGAACACCCCTTTTGCGGTTGTCACCGCACTCGCATTCGACGGCGCTGGCACCAAGCTTCACAAGAGCATTGTGCCGATTCCAGACACCACGGCACTTCCAGTGGTGGCCAACGTGGTGGCCAACAAGGTCTACGACCTGGCTTCCCGCCCCTGCCTGTCTATGGCAATTGTGTGGGTCGCCCCGCGCCTAGACAATGGCCAGGTCTCACAAATCTCCACACACATCGAAGAAGCCTTGTCGAACAACGGCGTAAGCTTTGACGGCTCTTATCGTGCGGAATCTATCAGTCACGGCAAGGCAGTCAGGTCGCTCGACGGCGCGCCCGTTGGTCACTGTGGCAAGAACTGGACAAACACGGTCGAAACGCGGTGGAGTATGCATGACCTACTGCTGCTCCCCACCTCAGTCACCAGTACGCAGGCAGCACAGGCACACAAGGTCGCCGAGTCCGTTTATCACGCGCCGAAGTCACGCCAGTGCTCTGAAAATAAGCCCCTGCCACCGGCTGTGGCTGATTGTTACGCCACCTACATGGATATTCTCAACGACCTGGACACTCAGCCATGCACGCGCGACGTGATTGAGTACCTACTTGCAGCACCCGAGCGCATTCATTGTGCTGCGGAGGTCTGCAAGTACGCCCAGATGCGTGATGTCGCTTTAGCGCCGTTGTTCGACAAGGAATTTTCTGAACGTCAGGTTGCTTTTTGGTCGGCGTGCGCATCCCTATTTACCGGCAACATGCGCGCAAATGCCTACGCTGCACTAACCATCCATGCACTAGTCAACGAGGATACGACAATGGCTATTCGCGCAATGCGTCTGGCATACTGCGCCAACGAAGCCAATAGCCTAACGGGACTGCTAGTTACCGCTATGGCCGGTGGTATTGCGCCGTTGGCACTAGCAAGCATCAAGAGCGCTACCGATGACCTGCTAGCACAATCCGAGTAAACCTCCGCCCCAGCACCCCGGCTAAGCCGGGGTGCTTTTGGAGTTTCCCGCCGCGACTGTCCGCTGACGTCAATCCTCGGCAGGGTCGCGGGCAAGTGCGACGATAGTAAGGACATCGGCAACTAGGAGGCCACAATGGATAATCCAACTTACGACTTTCAATCGAAGCTCAACGACGCGCGCGCCATGCTTATTCGCGAGTTCCTGCAGGATTTAGCAGCAGAGTGCGAGGAGACGGCTGAAATCGCGTCTGCAGCCATTGCAGAGGCAAGAAACTCCGATGGATCTGCCGAGTCTATGCTGCGCTTTGCTGAGGCTGCGAACGTGGCTTCCCAGGGACTGCGAGCGCTTGCTCAAGACGCTGCTGTGCAGTCCACGGTTGTCTATGACACTTCCCTGCGTACCGCTGCGACCGCTATTGGCACTAGCCCCAATACAATTAACCGCTGGCGTGAGCGTGGTCGCGCTGATCGACCAGAGAAGCTACAGACGCAGTGGTGGGTCAACGAGGCAGAGGTACTGCCCTCAGCTGAAGACCTAGAGGACATGGTAAACGGTTCCCCTTCGACTGATTCCGAGCCCTCTTTGGAGCCGGGTGACTCTATTGCCGGAGATGATGACTAACCGCAGCGACAGTGATTTTTCCAGAGGCTCCCACTGTCCATCTCTTGAGCATTTAGCCCATTTGACCTGGCTCACTACTCCTGTAGTTAGCGATTAACTACAAGCGTAGTGCTGCTTTTACTACTTGTGTAGTCCCTTTCTGACTACGTTTGTAGTTACCGTCTCGGCCAGGCGCTCGTCGGCTCATGCGATTGTGCTATCGACAGCAACGGCACACACTTCAACAAAGGAGCCACCATGACCAGTAGCACTACTACCGCAGATCTAACTCAGGAGTTCATTGCCAAGGTGCGAGGGCTCGCGATTGACACTCTCATCTTCGTCGAAAACTTCACCGACGAGGGGGCGGTATGGGAGCTCAATTCGGTTATTGCAGAGCTTCAGATTGCCCCGGCCGAAATGAATTGCCTACAAGAGGAGTGGTTTACCACCACTGACCACGCCGGAGAATCCATGTCTATCTTGACCAAGATGTTCCCAACGACCGTCATCAACGACAGCCACATCGAGGTTCATATCACCGGCGAGTAGACAAACGGTGCCCGTACTCACGCAAAGTGACTGCGGGCAATTCTAAGGCCGACCATTAGCTGTCCACCATCACGTTAGGACAGGGAAGACATAACAACTACATGTGTAGTCATCCACTCACTACGGGCGTAGTTGCTGATTTACTACGTTTGTAGCCTACAGCCCCCTTTCCGGGAAGTGACTGTCGAACTTGCCCAGCATGTAGCGCCTTTTTCTCCTGGTCACGCACCGCTACGCATAGAACCAAAATGATGTCAATGCCGGACACTACAGCAGTAGTTACTTCACCACTACGCATGTAGTCACTGTCTGACTACATGCGTAGTTGTTTATCTTTTTCCGGCCAGTCTAACAAGCCGATACAGCAAAATCGACATCGCACCACGCAGAGTCCGCTATTGCGCTCACACCGCACCGAAAGGAACTTTCCATGTCTCTCCATCGCAACGCTTCAGCGATCTACCGCCGCACTCTCGCTGCGGCGACAGTCGTGACCATCGGAACCCTATGCGTTACCGCATTGTTTACCAACATCCTCAGTCCGTCCCCCAACGGCTCATTCGTTAGCCTGCTGACCGTAGCTGGTTTCGCGTGCGTGAGTTTCTCCCTCGTCCTGTTTGCCGGAGTGGATAGCCTTGCTCGCCATGCCATCGCGTGCGAGATGCAAGCAATGAAGGGGCATCCTTACGCAAAAGATTTCATTCCAGCTTGGATGCAGCAGTACATGACTCACCGGCAGGCGGCATAAGCGGGGAGTGGCCGACCACCATTGACACCTACAGACGTTGTTAACTACGCCCGTAGTTACATCTCACTACACCTGTAGTGCATTTCGGACTACGGGCGTAGTGATTTGCTAATTACATTCGTAGTTATATTCGTAGTCAGAATGTAGTCAATTGCTTAATAGTGCTGCGTAACCCATAAATCACCTTGCTCCCCGGAGGTATCGCCAGTGTGTTACCGTGGCACGTAGAAACCAAAAACAACGCGATTACTGAGCAGAATCACCACACCTTTGTCGCAGTATTCGCCACACCGCACTAAAAGGAAAACGCATGGCTAGGAGAAAAACCGGAGGCCTACTAACTCCGCTACGAAAGCGAACCCTCGTCATCCCCTCGGCAAAGGGTGGTGCGAGCAAGACCACTTTGGCAGCACACCTCGCATACGAGTTCACTCGCTACGGACTCACCGTTCTGTGCATCGACACTGACAGCCTGGGCGGATTCACTTCCCTGATGAAGTCTTACGCTGGCGAAGGACAGCCATCGAGTCTTGAAGTCATCAAGGGAGAAATAGAACCCCAAGATGCCGCAATCATGGTTCCCGGATGGACGGCTCCTAGTGGAGTTTCGTGGCAAAAGGGCGGGGCACTCATCGAAGGAGGGCAGACCATTTTAATTCCTGCCCCGGCTGACACTGCCCGGCAAAGCGAGTTCTCCCGAGAGATGGAAAAACCAGGCTCGGTTGAGGAAATGCGACTTGCTCGTGCTCTCAACGCCGAGGCGTTCCACTCCGTTGACGTCATCATCGTGGATATGCCGGGAACGTCCTCACCTACAATCGTCAATTCAGTGCTCAACGCTGCAGCCAACGTGGTTTACCCAGCAAAACCCGAATACCTCGCACTGCAAGGTATTCAAGCCATTGATGACAACATTGACCGCTGGATTGATAACTCACCCGATGCAAATGCCTACTTGAACACCTTAGGCGCCATTCCAACGCAGATTGACCCAGGCCAGCCCGGTCGCCGCACTCCTGGCAAGGAAGTACTGGAAGAAACTGAACGTTGGCTGCAGTCCAACGAAGGCAATGAGATGCGTCTTTTTGCTCCTGGCATTGAGGAACGATCTGCGATGCGCAAGGCCGTCAACATTGGTGTTCCCATCCAGCGGATGACCGAGACCCAGGGCGAAATTCGCGATACAGGTACTATCCCGCCAGCGTTTGCCCGCATTGCGCTGTCGATTCTTGAGGAAATCAACGAGGCAAACGACGAAGAGCTCTACGACGTCGAGGGGATGAAGTCGGCATTAGAGTCGCAGGTCAAGAAGCTGCAAATTACTAGCAAAAAGATTCGCGACCGATGGAAGTCGGCGATTCTCTCCGAAAAGTTTATGAAGTTGGTGGAAAACGATGGCAACTAGGCGCAAAAAGACTCAGCCCGCAGACGGGCTTACTACTAACCGGCAAGCTGGGGCTCCAGTAAAAGCATTTGCTTCCTCCCCGAAGCCCGCGGCGAAGAAGGCGCCGGCGGCTGTGGATGAGACTGCAGGGGACGTGACACAAGCGCCTGCGCCGATGGCAGCTCCAGCCCCCGCGGCGGCCGAGCCATCCCCACGCACTCAGCCTTCCCCAAACGAACTGGATTTGATGGACGTGCTGCGGATGCGGCCGCACACGATGAAGACATCGCCAACGTCCGTGCGTATTTCGTCGGCGCTAAAAGAGCGCGTCAGCGAACAGATTGATATTTTTTCCACGAAGTTCCCCGACACTCGCAAGCCCAGTCAATCGGACGTGATTAATGCAGCTTTGAGCTGCTATGTGTCGCTGCTGGAGTCGGCATCTCCTGACGAATACGCACGTCTTTGGGCGTATCTAGGGTTGCGCGAATAGGCTCTTCTCGACCCTCCTTGAGTGATGACGCGAGTTCTGTGCACGGTTAGCGCAGGGCTCGCGTCTTTTTGTGTCCAGAAGTAGGGAAGCGGGCAGGTGTCACACTGTAGGCAACTTGCTAACGAATACTCCAAGGAGGCGGACACATGAGTTCCGACGATCTCTTCGGCGAGCGGCGAATCGAGTACCGGGGACGTAGTGACGATCGAGCCCACGATGCGTACAGCTTCGGGGCGGTCGATTCTAACGAGGAATCTCCCTTCGATTTCGACAGTGACACTGCAGTGCCTGAGGTGCGCGTCGATTCTGTGCGCGACCGTGAGGTTTCACAGCCGCCGCGTGAAGAGCCGCCGCAGGCGCGGCGTTCTCCGCGTCGCCGCTTTGAAACACGCCGGCGCAGTCACCTACAGGCTGTTCCGGCTCCTGCGGACTTTGAGGCGACCTCCGAGGATGAAGCGGGTGCGGTTACCCCCGAGGAAGACAACGAGGCTGACATTGACATCGACGCTATGGATGATGATGCAGATTTCGATGCTGCTTTTGACCAGGAGTTTGACTCCGCCTTCGACGAGTTTGATGACTTTCCAGCAGAGCAATCGGCCGAGGTTGCCGAAGCTCCGACAACTGCACAGCCAACACGTCGGATTGCAGCCGAGGCTTCCGTGAGTGCCATTGCCTCGCGACCGGCATTCGAGTTCGAAGAAGAGACCGCTGCAGTCGCTGCCGAGCCTGCAGACAAGCTCGATGACCGCATCGCTGGGGTTACCACCGGCAAGCGCGTTGCCAACCACAACTACGCCTCTCCGGATCTTCCAACCCCTGAGCGCAAGAGTTTCATTGAGCGCCTTACAGGACTTTTCCCAGCCAAGAAAGCCAAAGGGCCAACCACTGACGAGCTACGTTTTATTCGGCGCAATCTCACCGGAAGCTTCAATATTTCCGTAGTCAACGTCAAGGGCGGTGTCGGCAAGACCGTTACGGCCGATTTGCTGGGCAAGACCTTTTCTTCCCAACGAAACGATCGTGTCATTGCCGTAGATGCCACGCCGGAAGGCGGCGAACTTATCGACCGCTGTCGAAATGAGAACAACGGCACCATTCGCTCGCTAATTGAGCAGCTTCCCTTGGTGTCTCGTTACTCGCATATTCGCGAGCACACGTCGCAGTCCGACTCTGGCCTCGAAGTTCTAGGGTCTGACCCCTCCGTGATTGGAGCACAGCGTCTGACGGGGGATGAATACCGCGAAGTAATGAAAGCGCTGCGCACGTTCTACCAGGTCATTATCACCGACTGTGCCCAAGGCGTCACAGGCGAGCTCATGGAAGCTGTGCTCGATGAAACCGATCTGCTCCTGCTAGTTAGCGAAGGTGCCGACGGAATGCGAGCAGCAACCAAGACCGCCAACGATCTGGCTTCCGCTGATGGATACTGGAATGGTCGCTACGCGCACTTGGTTGAAGACATGGTGGTCGTGGTCAACTCCAGGTCACCACGATCGAATGTGGATGTCGGCAAGGTTGAGGAGTTCTTTTCCAGCATCGCCCGCGCAGTCGTGACGCTGCCGTTCGACCAGGCTTTAGAAGGCGGCAGGGGAGTGGAACTGTCCGAGGTGTCGGAGGCGACGCGAGCTGCAGGAATTGATCTTGCTTCGAAGGTTGCCGCATCGAGCTCATTTAAGGATGGAGGTCGATGAGCGGATACGGGGGCAGGCTCGACGGGTTCAATGATGACTTCGATTTCGCCGAAGCTCCGCCACAGCCCGCCCCCGAACTAGAGCCACCTCGCGTTTCCGTTCGTTATCGGCCTGGCCAACGCCGACTACAGATTGTTCTCAGCGTACTGGCGTGCGCTATCGCGGTGGCGGGTAGTTTCTTCGCTGGTTGGAAGGTGGGACGGGACAATATTCCAGCTCCAGCGCCTGTGACTGTCACCGCTGACCCGACTGCCCCGTCAGGTGTGCCTCCGGTGTCTTCTTCCAGGTCTGAAGCTTCCGAGCCTGCTGAGCAGAACGCTCCTCCTGTCGAGAGTGGGCGCGAGACCGATGGTGAGGATACCGAGCAGCCGGATGTAGGCCAGGGCGAATTGCTGGCCGATTAGCTTAAGGTCGTACATTTTCTCCGATTGTTCGAGCTGAGAGTATGAATCCGCTTCTTTCTTTGTCTGTTGTTGACTGCAGCAGGCTTCGCGATGCCGCCACTGTGCTGGTGCGACATGGAATTACGACGCCAGCACTGGATGCCGCAGTTCAGCGTGCGCAGTGGCCTGCCTTGTTGCAGCTTCAGTTGGTCACCGACATTGCGGCGCACTCTTCGACTGCAGCGCAATTGGGCATTGATGTGGCGATGTTGCCGGTGCCGCCCCCGGATGCGCCGGCGCCGGGAACGATTGGTGGCCGCGCCTCTGGATGCCAGTCGGGGGACGTGACACCTAGTGAAGTTTCCTCCCTGCAGGATGCGTCGGAGATTCTCAAGCCGGTCGGCACACCATTGGACTTCGATGGAACACTCGACTCTCTTCGCGGCGTCAGTATCAGCGAGCTTGACGTAGCATCGCCAACCCAGTTGGAAAACCTTGCGGCCAGCTCGGTGAGCACTGTGTGGGACGTGCTGATGCGGGTTCCGCTTCGCTACCTCAACCGCACTGAACTTCTCCCTATTTCCGCACTTCAACCGGGTATGAAGGCGGTAACTTTCGTCGGCAATGTGCGCACTATCCAAACATCCTACGGGCCAACCCAGTACTGCCGGATTTCAGTTGGCGATGCCAATGCGTCGATCAGTGTGATGTTTTTCCAGGCGCCGTGGATGTCGAAGCGTTTTCGCCGCGGTGATCGTGTCATCGTGCATGGAGACATCGGGGAGTTCAACGGTCGGCCGACAATGAGCTCGCCAATCATTGAAACGTTGGAAGACTCTACGGCTCCGTGGGTGCCGATTTACCCGCAGTCGCAGAAGAACAGGGTATCGACCTGGCTCATCCAGCGGCTTGCTGTCGCCTCCCTGCGCCGCATCCCTCATTTAAGCGACCCCATCCCTGTTGAGGTGCGACAATCATTGGGAATTCCCAGCAGGATTGATGCGCTTCGAGCACTGCATGTTCCGCAGTCGGCTGAGGAGGCCAACAGGGGACGTGACAGGTTGGCTTTTGACGAACTGTTCCGTCTTCAGCTGGCGATTGGTGTCGTTGCCAACACCCAGAAGAACTCCCAGGGAATTGCCCACCATTGCCCTGGACAACTGGTACAGCAGTGGCAAGCCAATCTTCCATTTGGTCTCACCGGGGCACAGCAGCGGACTATCCAGGAGATTCGCAACGATCTGGCATCCGCAGCACCAATGAACCGCCTGCTGCAAGGAGATGTCGGTGCCGGCAAGACTGCAGTGATTACTGCTGCTGCTCTCAGTGTCGTTGAAGGTGGACGTCAGGCAGTTATCGTCGCACCGTCGGAGATTCTGGCCCGCCAGCATCATGCTGAGCTTGCCGAAGCGCTAGAGCCGCTGGGTGTTCAGGTTGACTTGCTTGTTTCGGCACATCTTCCACGAAAGCGTCGTGACGTCTTAGCTGATTTGGCTAGTGGAGCTTCCAATATTGCGGTGGGAACACACTCACTGCTGATGGACAGTGTTGCGTACAAGCGCCTGGGGTGTGTTGTGGTCGATGAACAGCATCGTTTCGGGGTTGACCAGCGAGCTGCACTGGCTGGTCGTGGAGATGACGGAAAAATGCCGGATATGCTGCAGGCAACCGCGACACCGATTCCACGTACTGCGGCTATCACGGAGTTTGGGGACATGGCGCTTTCCATCCTCGATGAGAAACCTCCAGGGCGAAGCCCCATTGAGACAACATGGGTGGAAAACGGTGACCCACTCGATGAATACGCGCCCTGCTGGCAGGCAGTGCGTGAGCAGGTTCGAGGAGGGCATCAGGCTTTTATCGTGTGCCCCTTGGTGAAATCTTCCAGCGGCAAGGCGTCGGAGACGAAGATGGCTGCTGCTGCCGATGATGTCGCGCAGCTTCTAACGCAAGGAGCTTTGGCCGGCCTGAGTGTCGATGTGGTGCATGGCAAGCTCAAGCCGAAGGATCGCGCTGAGCGGATGCAGCGGTTTACTGCTGGAGAGACAGACGTTCTTGTCGCTACGACGGTTATTGAGGTCGGCGTGTCAGTGCCGAACGCGACCGTGATGGTGATCTTGGATGCCGCGAAGTTTGGGCTCGCGCAGCTGCATCAACTTCGTGGCCGTGTCGGTCGAGGGCGGTGGCCTGGGCAGTGCTGGCTAGTTGGTCAAGCGAATGGAGACGGGGCAGCTCGGATGCGGGCAATGGTGTCTACGGATGATGGATTCGCGTTATCAGCAATGGATTTGGAGATCCGTGGGCCAGGAAGTTTGATTTCGACGGTTCAGGCTGGAAAGCAGTCTGGCTTGGTGGTTGCCGATTTGATTGCCGACGAGGGAATCCATCTGCAGGCTCGCCAGCAGGCGCAGGCGCTGCTGGCTAGAGATGCGCTGCTTTCGCGTCATACATTGTTGCGTACTGAGGTCGAGATTGCGTTGGGGGATCGAGCGGAGTATTTGAGCCGCTCGTAGTCGCTGGGGGGCCTGGTATCAGGCTACCGGGTAGTGCACTGTCCGGTTTTTTATGCGCCTTTTCCTGGTGGTTTGCTTATGGTTCGGGTCTGTTTCTGCGCGATTCGGCCAGGTTGAAAATGCCGTCCTGAAGTCTGGTGTCAACACCACCCGCTACGCCCCAGAGTGATTTGGGGGTTCCAAAGGAGGACACCATGCTCATTGCGTTCAAGAAGTTAGTGCAGTCAGAGATCCGAAAGCGCCGCAGCAAGCACAGCTATTTGACTAGTTGGGCGGGCGAGGAGAATAAGGCTCTGTTAATCCCTTCGGCTCGAAAGATGTCGTGGGAAGTCACGCTGCGCTGCGATGGCGTATTGCTGGCGCGATTGGTTGATCCAGTTCAGTGGCAGGCAGGTCGGAGTTGTTCTGACGGCAAGGTCTTTTCTGCGAAGGCCCCCTCGATGACGGACGCGGCCGCAATGGCGCGGGCGATTGATCGGTTGCTGCGTGACAAGACTGTGCTCCAGGAGTCGTAATGAGGCAGCAGCGTAGAACACCAATTAATCTCTCGGATACTCAGCTGCAGGAGGCCATTCAGGATGGAGCTTTCGACCAGGGAGTTCGCATTCCAACGTTTTTAGAGTTCGATGGCGCAGTTCGCCGTCAGTGGGCCCGCAGTAGAGGACTCGACATGCTGGATTCCTACAAGATCGCTACCGACGAGGCTCTTCGAGGTGACTATTGCCGGTATATCGTGGGTCGCTTTGTCCTTGGTGCGTTTGTCGGGCCAAGGATGTGGCGAGTCCTTGACAGCACTTCTAAACAGGAGCTTTTGAAGGTAAGCCGTAGGTTACAGTCCCCATATGCACGGACAGTACGGCAATAATTTCACCCCCGCCTAAAACGCCCCCACGCTGGGGGTATCCATTTGGCCACCACGCCGGATGGGGCTGATTACACATAAAATCTAACACTGGGCGGTAGCATTAGGTTTGCGTCGGGGTGGTGCCCGTCGCTGACATGATAGCTTTTGCTTTCGTGTGGATTATGCGCAATACCCCTTGCGGGTATGTGCATGGTGTTTTGGTGAGCTTCGATTTTTCGAAGCTTGCTTGACCCCGTGGGATGTGGTGTCCCACGGGGTCTCTTTATGTTTATTGAGACATCTCTCGCGTGGCGACGTGGAATGTGGTGCTTCTCACGCCCGGTGGTGTTGGCGACCATATTAACGGTTTTGCCTGTTTAATAAGAGACTCATTAAGCACTCATTACCCCCGCCCGTCGATGGGGCATCTGCATTTGTTTATGTATTTTGTTGCACAGATACATTCGCATGACTCCTGCAACCCCCCCTCCACCCCCTCCGCTATTTTATATATATCCACATAGGTTGTTGTGTATTTTTTTACATCTTGTTATGTATCCGAGACGAAAAGTTTCCTAATGAGCCCCTAGTTTATGGGGTCACAACACGTCCAATATAAACGTCATTCACCATTACACTTCTACATTTATAGAAACATCTCAATCGTTTTCCAGCCCATTTCACAGTGTCGGCGAATTAACTTCCGTCACAACGGCGACCCACCGCCCCCCCCCATTAGTAGACCGACTGGTACACATCACGCCCCGTAAATGGGGTTAATAAATTTCTTACTTTTCTTCCCCCAAACACCCCCGCCGCTCTCGGCCATCCCGTAAGCAGCCCCATGCGACACTCTTGGCATGACCACACCAGCATTCACGGCAAAAAGCATCAACGCCATCTTCAAAACCGCAGAATGGCTCACCACCCCGCAAGCAATAGCCATGACAAGATTCACCGAGCAAGTCCGCGGCCAACACACCGGAACCACACCAGGAATACCGAATGATCCCCATTATTCATCCTGGATTGACTCATACGGGCCGCTAGACAGCCCCAAAGAGATTGGCAACCCGACAGATCCCACCACACGACTTTGCGCCACCTACGCACGACGACTACGAACCAGCCCAATCGTGACAGTAGGAAAAGACATTACCTCTGCCTGCGCAAAGCTCGCATCAAGCACAGCCCTTCCCGCATTCGCACCTTCTGTCACTGTTGGCGGACACAATAACTTCACCCTGTGCTTCGACGGCTCGGCAGGAAATAGCCCTTGGCCAGAGACCACTCCAGGCCACGCCACCACCCATCCGCAGCTCAGTCACCTCACAATCGCAGACGGACGGTGCCTTGGACTGAGCTCCACGCCAGCAGCAGCCACCTTGCCAAAAGAGCTGCAGGAAGCTGCAAAGACACTTCCCCCACTGCAGATCGAAGGAGACGGGGAAGCCTTCGTGAAAAGCATCAGCCCCACAGAAGCCCGTCGATATATCTCCGAAGCCGCCGATACGGTTGACCACTCCTTTACTCCTGATGCTTCCCGCGTGGCCACAGCAGCCCTCTACGCAATCCATGCGGGCCTTGTCGGAGTCTCAGAGAACTCGGTGATGACCGACTACGGCATCCGCACGGCCTACACACTCACACCGCCGCTATAGGCCAAACCCACGGCCAGAGGGAAACGCCCCTCCGATATATTGATGCCCAAACACCACACCCTACTTCCACGAGGAGAAAACACCATGCAAATTAGCCCGCCGACCCTCACCGAAGATCAGCGCAAGGAGGCCCTGAAAACCGCCGCTGAGGCACGCAGAGAGCGCGCAAAGTTCAAAGAGGAACTAGCCGCAGGAACGGTCAGCCCGGCTGATGGCCTGGACAGAGCGTTGTCCAACCAGGTGCTTTCCAAGATGAAGGTCATGGAGTTCCTTCGCGCTCTTCCAAAAGTCGGCACCGCTCGAGCTCAGACTGTCATTGAAGATTACGTCCAGTGCTCCGCCGACCGCCGACTGCGCGGACTTGGCCCACGCCAGGTAGAAGCCATGCGGGCTTTCTGTGCGAGCCGCTGATAGAAACACGAAAAACCGCCGTACCGATTCGTGGTACGGCGGTTTTTGCTTAATGTTTGACTATGCCTGCGGCAAACCAGCTAATGGATCGCCCAGCGAGGGCTTGTTCGATTCACTGGTCGGCTCACTCGACGAGCTCGGCGAGGATGACTCAGACGGCTCAGATGACTTCGAAGATGTCTCCGACGAAGACTCCGAATCCTTAGGTTCGGAAGTTGCGGAGGAAGAAGTCTCATCCGAAGTCGATGTCTCCGAGGAGGATTCTTCCGAAGAATCTTCCTCGCCAGTCTTGACGTCAACTGCAACCTCTCCATGAATCACGCCACCAAGAACATTGATCCAGTCCTGCGACCAATTCCAGGAACTTTGTTCATCGTTGACCTGAAGGCCTCGGAAACCAACCTCACTGTGACCAATGTTGACCCAATACTTGGGGTTGGTTGCAAGCTCCAACAAGCCGCCGTTGTCGGTAGCCAATGACTGAAGCAACGACTGCGAGGACAGAGGCATGGACAGAACCTGTGTGATGTCACCAAGGCCAGCGCCAGTAAATCCTTGCGCCAGGTGCCCCACAAGCTGATCCGCTCCCGTATTCTTCAGCAGCTCTTCCGGTGCCTGAGGCAATGCCGCCAAAATGGCCGGCAAATCTTGAATCTGTGCAGCTACTTCCGGCAGGACGTTAGGCAGCTCTGCGGCCGCTTCCGTCAGCAGTTTCATCCCCTGACTAATCAGGGGAGCGGAAACAGTGGAGGCAGCACCGGCGACCATCGGAATACCAGCGCCGGCGATTGCGCCAACCGCAGTACCTGCTGGGCCAGCCGCGCTAGTAATCGCACCACCACCAGCTGCAAGCGCAGGCGCTGCTGCGGTAGCGGCCATGCCACCAGCTGCGAGGCCACCGCCAGCGGCAACCATCGTCATACCTGCCGCCAACCGAACAAGAGTGTTCATTGATTCTGGCGAAAGCTTGGTTTCTGGCAGGCCAGTCAGCTCTGCGACATAGTTGACAGCCTCGATCGCCATAACGCCAATCATGCGCTCATCGCCTTCGAGAACCTGCCCGATGCCGCCAGGAAGCTTCACGCTCGTTCCAATGGCTGCAAGATCGCGAGCAAGCTGGGAGTCTTCTGGAAGGTCACAGAAAATGTCACCTGGAGCGCAGAAGCTGGCGACGGTGCCAGCAAGCTCACCGAAGTCCTGATCGCGCTGGCCAGTCAAACCGCCACCTGGGGCAGGCTTTGCAGTCACCGGCTTAAGACCTGGCACAGCTTCATCATCGGCCTTCTTCTCTGTAGAAGCCTCGGTGCTTTCATCGCTGTCTTCGTCATCATCGGAGGTTTGAGCATAAGCGTCTGACAGGGAGTTACCGGACGATTCTTCATCGTCGCTGTCTTCACTATCGAGCAAGCCACCCAGACCGGATGTGGTTTCTTCGGAAGAAGACTCCGACTCCTCGTTTTCCTCCGATGCCGCCGAAGAAGCGTCAGTCGAGGACTCGGAAGATGTCTCGCTTTCCGTATCGGAAGTGGAGGAGTCCTCCGATGCCGCCGAAGAAGAATTAGAAGAAGAGCTGGATTCAGATGGAGTTTCTGAGGAAGAATCCGCTGCGCTGGAATCCTCTTCGGCGCTTTCTTCTGCACTAGCCTCACCATTTACCTTGCCTTCGGCGACGACCTCACCTAGCGCAGCAACATAAGCAGCCTTGCCCTCAGCGCTGTGATGAATACCATCGGAACCGAGGTACTTAGCATCCTCCTGGCCATTTGCCCAGCGCACAGGGATAACGCGGGTATCCTTCTCAGCAGCATCGTACACAGCGGTATTGAAGCTGTTGACCTTATCTGCCGGCAGAATGCCCGCACCGCGGGAGTAGACGTAGGGCCAGAAGATTGTGGCCTTTTCGTCGATTGCGCCAAGCGCCTTCTTGACAGTCGCGTTATCGTCAGCGCCGGCAGTAGCATCGTTTGTTCCCAAAGCAAGCACCCAGCAGGCGTCAGCTGCGTCAGCGCCAAGTTCCTTCTTGACTGCTTCGATAGCTTCCATGCCGTTGCCAGGGTCACTCTTGCCGCCACCGGCCCATGCGAATGCACGGCCGCCGTTGGCGTTGATAACTACCTTGTCGGCACCTGCATCGGTGTAGGCCTTGGTTAGTTCATCGCGAATGGGATCGCTGAGGGAGTCACCGATGTGCGCGACTGTCGAGCACTTGTTTTCAGCGTCTGCAGTTGCCTTATCATCTGCAGCACCAGTGTCATCGGCAGTGCTTTCATCGGTTGATTCGTTAGCATCGGTCGGTTCGCCAGCGGCAGAAGTATCGCTGTCATTGGCCGACTCTTCCTTTTCATCCGAAGCGGACTCGGAATCAGGCGTCTCCATTTCCGTCGTTTCAGCAACCTGCTGAATCTGAGCATCCGGTAGGGTCTTAACTTCTGGGTTCTCACCTGCGCCCGTTGCCGCGCAGTCAGCAGCCGACTTGTCCGCGCACGCAGTCTCAGCGAGGTTTCCCTCTGGGATTGCCTGCCTCATTTCCTCAATCTCTGCAGGTGCAGGATCGGGGACGGCCCTGGAGAGCGCCAAGAGAGCAGCTGGGCCTGCAGTTGTATCAAACTTTTTGGCGCACTCAGAGTAGGTATCTTCGCCACAGCGACCATAGCGGTAGGTCTTTCCCAAAAACTCGCTGAACATCGTGCGGTCAACGGTCGAGGGCACGATGTACTGGTCAGTGCCAGAGGTAGCCGTGATTGCTGCATAGGCGCTCAGTTGGGCTCGAGCAGTCTTTTCATTTTCCTTATTCGCCCAGACTTCATCGTCGCCGATGGTTACATCGTCCATCTTGTCGGAGTTCATTGTCACGATGACTGGAGGAACTGGTGGGTTGGCATTCAGATTGCCTTTATGAATAACCCCTCGCGCTCCATCACGTGCCTCATCGCCTTCGACATACTTGTACTCGCGGGAGAGGGCCAGGCAGGCTTCGGCATTGAGATCTTCGCACTTGTCGAAGTTTTCCTGCAGAAGCTTCTGGTCATCGTCGGAGACCATCTTGACCTCATAGTCGGCCGATTCCTCCGGGTAGATGTCTTTGAGACAATCTTGCATGTCAGCCACGGTCAACTTCTTGTCTTCCGCGCTGCGATCCTTGGACGCCTCTTCTAGAGCCTTGTCTGCAGCCTCGCCAGAGCAACGCTCACCAAGTTCATTCCACTTGGTCTTTCCGAACACGCCCATTGTGTAGAGCTTCTCGCGCGAGCCAAGCTGCTTGGTATCTGGCTTCTGATCTGCAATGCGCTCGATGCTAACAGTGCGCGTGGCGGGAGCAGAGTTCAAGTTTTCGGTAGAACCACCTCCGAGCAGGCCACTAAGTCCTTCAAGAGCCCCATTGTCGGACTCGCTGTTTTCCTCGGAGGAGGAAGTCGAGGATGGGGCCGAGCTAGATGACGTGGATGATTCATTCGACGGGGCAGAAGAGGTCGTAGAAGTCGATGAAGAAGAGTTCTTCGAACCAGAGCTGTCCGTCTTGGAGTTCGTCTTATCGCTGGTATCGTCACCCGACAGGATCGACGCCAAGCCGCCAATATCGGAGGCGGTCATCTGCAGCTGAGCCAGCGATGGATCTTCTGCCATCTTGCCGACTGCCTTGCTGACTTCTGCGGGCATCTTAGGGGTATCCGAAGAGGTATCCGGCAATACCGGAGCGCCATCAGCACGCTTAGGGTCAGAGAACAGCAGTACAGATGCAATGAAGTCAGGGTCAATCGACGTTTGCTTATTACCAATCAGCGTCGCTACATCGCCTGACACCTCCGCCCCTTGAGAGAATCCCGCGAGGATTACCTTTGAGTCGCTGCATCGTGCCTGTGCATCCTCAATGGTGGCAATTGCCTTTGAGACGCCATACTCAACGGACTTTCGGTAAGAGGTTCCCTTAATTGCCAGGTCGGCAGGGTAGTTGATGTAGGTCTCGGAAAGCTTGTCACCCAATTCTGCCCGTAGCGGAGATACAAGCGAGTTAATTAGCCCCACGGGACGGTTCGGATCCCAATCTGGGCTAATACCGCCTGTAGCCGGCACTGCAACCAGCATCAGTGGCGCACATTCAGGGTTTGTAGATTCCTTGGCGCCAGCTTCATCTGGAGGGGTGAGGCCGCCTGCGCCAGGAATGACCTGGCCTGCAGCATCAGCCGCCGTGCCAAGACCGCTCGATACAGCGCCAGCGAGATTAGTGGGGTCAATATTGCCGCCGGCTGTCGATCCCACACCTGGAATATCTGGGAGTGAGGTCACACCGGGAATGAGTGAGCTGACATCCGGCAGAGCTGGCGCTTGTGCCGTCGCAGGGCTGGCAGAGCCAGCGGCTATGAGCGAAAACGCTGCCGTCGCAGCCAGTGAGCGCAACATTGTGCGCCTGGTCGTAGACATCGCTGTCCTTTCGTGTGGTGGTTGAGCATGGTGTTCCGGCCAGCCACGCCCAAAAATAGAGACTTGGTGAAAGTAATTTTTGGCGCGTGAATGACATCATTGAGAATATCAGCGTAGTGCTACCAAATTCGCCTCTAAAACCGCACATTTCTACCCATAACCTGCAGGAATAATGGTAACTTGCGGGCCGACCAGGGAACTCTTGAACTTCTCCGAAGGAGTAAAATTTTCCCCCCCCTTCCGCCACTGCGCAATGTTCCATCTACTACTTATCGGCCAGATTAATATTTTGGCCTGCTAACGTAGACGGAAATCGGGTCACCACCACCGAAGGTTTCACGCACACCACGTGGAGAACGCCTTCGAGACCGTACCAAAACCAATCCACACCGAAAGTTCGTTCATGTCATCTCACAATTCGCAAGACGATCGCGACCGTGAAATCGGTTCCGCATTAGAAGGGCTTTTCAGCATGAGCGTTCCTGCCAACTTCGGAGATGAGCGCGACGATTCGTCGCGCTCATCTCCGTCGCCAGAGAACACGCCTGAGAAGATGCGGCCAGAAATTGGTTTCGCTAACCCGTACCTCACGCGGATGACATTGCCGTACCGCAAGGTCGAAACCAACCAGATTGTCGTAAAAAACGGCAACCAGACGCTCTATGTCACCGCTACAGGCTCAGGTGGCTTGCCATACGGTAAATACCCACGTCTCGTTCTGCTGTGGCTTACAGAACAAGTTATTTCCAACTATGCCAAGTACTCTGACACGGATCCGAGACAGAAGGAAATTAACCTTGGCTCAAGCCTCCGATCTTTTATGAAAGAGGTCGGAATTTCTATCAGCGGCAGGTCGGCAAGCCAGCTCATTGAACAAATCAAGCGTCTAAGCCACACCACATTCCTCATTGAAGAAACTGGCCACTCAGACGGCAAGAGTTACCACAAGCAAGCGTCAGCGCTGGTTTCGGAGAAGTTAGAGCTCTACTGGTCAGGAAAAGATTCCGCCGCTTCGGAGTCCACTACCTCGATGTTGGACTCGTCAATTCAGCTATCTTCGGCATTCTTTGAGCTCTTGAGGGAGCGCTATTTCCCCTACGATAAGCGCATTTTGCGCCACGTCCAGGCAAGTCCGATGGCGATTGATATTTATCTGTGGCTCACGCAGCACGGGTACGCGAACAAGAAATTCCTTTCGCTGCGTTGGGATGATGTCATGGCCCAGTTCGGCACTTCCTACAACGGACACGAGATTACTCCCAGCGACCGACGCGATTTCAGAAGAAAATTCGATAAGGCCCTCAATAAAGTGCGCGAAGTATATCCAGAGATTCGCGTAATCAGTGAAGCATCAAAACTGACAATCCTTCCTTTCAATGCCTCGGTAAATCCACTCGAAATCGAGAAAAAGGATTAAAGCGACACATTAATCGGCTTTGGGTGCACAATTCACCAAGGCCGATTTTTCTATATCAAAAACCGTAATCGAGCCTCTGCTCAGTCACCCCACAAAGGCATACCGCACCGCATCAGAGGTGTGTACTTTGGACACACGCACCAAGAAACCCGGTGTGTACTTTGGACACATCACCCCTAAGCACTCAAGTCCGGTGTGTACTTTGGACACATATAGTGTGTACTTTGGACACATATCCGTGTACTTTGGACACATATCCGTGTACTTTGGACACATGCATACCATCAAAACAGCAGGTCACAGCAGCTAAATTCCTTGGACCAATATACAATATGTTCATTAAGAACAATATGCGGCGTGAAGTTATCCACAGGCAGCTTTCCAGGTAGAAGTTATCCACAAGTTCAAGTTTTTAGCTCACGCCTCGCTTCGCTCGTTGTGCTGCCGCGGCACCTTCGGTGCCTTGCCTAACAAGCTGTCATGGGAATAACGCTCCATTCTCAGAACAAGTAGCGCACAATAATAAAGAAAAAGAGCACCAGACTACTATCTGATGCCCTTGAAAGTTCAGCCATTCAATTAACTAGTAATCTCTTGGCCTGAAATAACCCACTTGTTTCCGTTCTGTTTAACAGTCACAGTCTGATCCGTTTTCCACATTTGAGGATCTTGCCCTTCAGAGGTGGGCTTCACAAACTCAATGACGCTGACCTTAAAGATGTTAGACCCTGAATCTTGGATATGAAGGCAGTACCCGTCACCGTTGTCAGGATGGTTAATGCCTTCCTGAAGGCTCGAAACCGACTTATACATGGATGAGTCCAGGAACTCGGAAGCCGCTTGTGCGTCTCTCAACGTGAAGTAGGCGTAGTTGAATCCCTTAATCGCCTCGACTGGTGTCGATCCGTCGCCATTGGCACGTGTTGTAGTCTCGCCGCTACTCGTTGCTTCTTGGCAACGTTCTGCAACATAGCTGTCGAAACTATCCTGCGGAGCCAAAGTCGAGGTGCTGGAGCTTGTCAGAGGAGAAGACTGTGTGGCACTTGATTCAGTACCCTCAGACGGCATAGAAACGGTTGCTTCCTCCTGCGCAAACGCTCCTTGAGCTACGGAGTAGAGCTTCATTCCGCTAGGCACCATAATTGCGGCCGTGGCGACCGCAGCGACGCCTACAACCGCTCTACGACGCCAATTACCGGGCTTCGTCTCAGAGTTAGCTCCTTCTCTATTCTGCGCCTCTAGCTTGCGGAGACGCTGCTTTTGTTTACGTTCTTCCTGCTTCTTTTTGCGCTGCTGCTCTTTATCAATTCGCTCTTGCCTGAGCTGCTTTCTCTTTTCTTCCTTCTTCGCCTCCCGCTCTTGCTGTTTCGCGCTTTTCTCCTGCTGCTTCATTTGCTCATTGACTAGCGGTTGAGAAGCCTTACGCTGCGCCTTTTCATCAAGCTTGGCAATGTCTATTCCCTTAGATCGCCCCTTGGTGGCTTTGGCGGTGGAAGCAGTCAGCACAGATGACGCCATTGGAGCGCGGAAGGCCGTGGGAGAGAGAACAATATCGTCGAAATCTTCGTCATTGTAGGTAACCGGAACGAAGTCTTCTTCCTCGGTCTCAATCCTCGTAATCCTGGGGCCCGCATCGAAGGCAGCGTCATCGTCATGATCTAAAGAGTCGCTATTGTCGGCCGCGGGCGTTGCCGATTTGATAATCGGGGACGTGACAGGTTCGCTTGGCTGTTGCGAGTTATTCTCACGTTCTTCATCAGCGACTGGATCACCGAAAGAAGCAGCTTCAAACTCCTCGAATCCGTCATCGTTTTCTTCGTCGAATCCCGAGAAGGACTCGAAACTGTCTTGATCCCACTCGTCTCCTGGGAACTCTTTAGACATTGTGCGCTCCTTCGTGTGGTGTGCAAAAAGGCGGGGCACATCTCATGGTGAGATGCTTCCCCGCCTGGTGTTTTGGGGGCGCCTTCACTGTAAAAGGTGCCCGCTTACCTGCTGATTTTCGCAGCAGTAGAGTTGGTTAGCTCTGGATGTTTTCAGTGTCGAGCTTTGCCTCCACTGTGGCGTTTTCCGTGGTTGCGGAGGCATCTGCCTGGACTGCAGTTCCTTCACTGGAAACAGAGGCATCTGCCTGGAGTTCAGCGGTGTCAACCTGGACATCGGTTTGGCTGGAGTTAATGCCGGCTGGAGAGAAGGTTGTGGTGTTTGCAAAGGAAGCGTCGCCGGAGGTTTCCGGGGTGTCCCAAGAAGCATCAGCTTCGATGTTGACGGTGACGCTCGGAGTAGTAGGGAGCTGGGGGAGACGGCTGTTGTCAATGGCAGAGTCTTCCTGGGCTTCCTGCTCGGTTGGTGCTGGCGCAGTCTCCTGTGCCGGGGCCTGCTGCTTTGGAGCTGAGGTTTGCTCGGCCTGCGCCGGGGTCTTCTGCTCCTGTGCTGCGGGCTGTGTGGCGGTTTCCTGCTTCTGCTGTGCCGGTGCTGGCGCAGCCTCCTGTGCCGGAGCCTGCTGCTGCGGCTCAGAGGCCTGCTTTTCTTCCGCTGGCGGTTCCTGTGCTTCGGTGCTGGTGCTCGGTTCCAGGCCCGGCTGAGTCTTCTGCTCAGTCGGCTTGGTTTGTACATCCTGATTCGAAGTCGGAGCCTGCTGCTGCGGCTCAGGCGTGGAAGTGTCCTGGACGTTAGTGCTGGTATTCGACTCCAGGCCTGGCTGAGTCTTCTGCTCAGTCGGCTTCGACGGCGCTGCCTCAATCGAGGTCTGCGGGGCCTGCTCCTGCGGTTCCTGTGCTTCGGTGCTGGTGCTTGGTTCCAGGCCCGGCTGAGTCTTCTGCTCAGTCGGCTTCGACGGCGCCTCCTGGGCGGTGGAGTTCAGTCCCGGCTGTTCACCAGGAGCTGCATTGGCGATGCCTGCGGCGGCAAGGGAAGCTGCTGCAGCGCCGAGGGAAAAAGTGACGAGGCGATAGTAGGGCTTAGAGATGCGCATTGATGATTTGGGGGCCAATATCTATGGTCTCCCCATCTCCTTTCAGTTCGGTGCATGGTGTTCTGTCTCCTGCTTTCGCAGGGATGTCCATAGCGTAAATCATGAGCGCTTCCCTTCTATGGAGTCCGTAATAGAGGTTCCATTCGTGCAGGTAATCATGGGAAAGCGGCGCTCCTTTAGGGTGTTGAATACCAATCGCAATCAGAACACCTAAGGAGAAGTTGTTATGGCTCGGTCAATGACGGCAGTTGCTTTTGACGAGACGGAAGTAGACATCTTGAAGGAGGTCAACAATTCCAAGCGAATTAGTGCGTTGACCAAGCCATTGACGGATGAAATTCGTGAGATGTCGCGAGATACTGCCGAGCTGGCGAAGAACAATTGGGTGGAGCGAGAATCGCTTGAAAAGGCTGCGCGGAACATCGAACGCCACCGCACTCTTGTTGAGTCTCTTCCTGAAACAGATGATCGGGCCGAGCATCTTGAGGCGCTTCGCGTAGCCGGAGATGTTATCAACGAGGCTTTGAACCTTTAGAGGTTTCGTACAGTTAGGACTCACTTTTCAAGATGGAGAGCAAGTCGCCGGCCGAGTCTTGCCAGGAGGACTCGGAAACAGCATCGCGCATTGAAGTGGCGTATCAGCTTCTGCTGAATATGAGCGATGACGTAATGAATCAACTTGAGGCAGCTGTCGCTGCGAAAGAGGTATCCGTCCGTATTGCAGCGGAGCGTCTGCACGACCTTATTGCGCATCACTACGGCAATGCCGACGATCGCAGGAAAACACTTCCCCGAAGCATGTCCGTTCTTGATGACGTAGAGCAAGACTGGCTTTACAGATTCAATCCGCCCTTGCTTGAGTACCTAGTTGGTGTGATGTACGCTTACGCCTTCAAAGATTTACTTAACAGTACGGCCCATCATGCAGTGCAAGTGCTTGCGAAGCCACTACAGTCGGCGAGCATTGACCTTCCTGGGCTAGCGGAAGTCGGATAGCCTTACTTCGAGGAGGCTAGAGCAGTGCAAGTTGTTGCCACGGGGCGGCTTCTTGCCACTGCGCATCAAAGTTTTCCACGGTGACTGGTGTCTGTTCAGCGAGCGCGTCAGTTGGAATGCTTACGCCGAGCTGTTGACGGAGGCGCTGAACAAAGTCCCACTTCATGCGGAGAATCGAAGACACCCGCCTTGTAGCAATGCCGGTGGCGTCTGCTCGGCGGATAACCTCGCAAACATCCGCGTCAGTGAGCACTTCGGCGCGGAGAGCCTCTGGAGTGATGGGGTGATGGTTAAGTGCGAGCCACCGCTCGGTAACCACGGGGCGGCGCGGGTCTTGGCTGAGTGCGGCTTGGACTGCGATTTCGTTGATAGGGGCCGACAGTGGGGGAATCCATGAGTAATCCCAGGGAGTAAATTCCTCGTCAATGAAGCCAGCTTCGTCGCTGTCCACCGGCTGCGTGCCAAAGGAGAGCTTAATGGTTTTTGGGAACTCGTCTCCGGCGTCGTTGGTGACGGTAGCTTCGGTGAGTTCTCCGTGAGCGGTCTCCCGAATCTGGGTAGAGGCTTTGGTGGTGAGGCATCCGTTGAGGGTGGGGTCGGGGTGCCCTTGGTATCCCCAGTAGATTCCTGCTCGTACTACACCGCAGGGGGCAGCGTTGCTTTCTGTGAGCCTGGCTGTTTCTTGCTTGCAGGCTTGAAGTAGCGGGCAGTCGGCGCAGATGCTGAGCGCAGTTTTGACGTCTTGAACTGCCTGGTCGAGGTATTCGAGTTCGGTGTTGAGCTCGTTGGAGTCGGCGGCATTACGTACAGCGGTGGAGTCCAGTTCTTCTGCGAAGAAAAGGTGCTCTCGACCGCAGCAAGCTGCAGTATTCATTGAAAGCTTTTCTCTCTAGTGGTGGCGGTGTTTTGGTGCGTCATCCCCCTGTGGGGCCAAGAAGGTGGTGGGTCCCCTGGCTAACCACAAGGATGTAATTATTTTGGCTGACAACCTAAACATACAGCATGTATGTAGTGTGATGCGACACATAAACCGCAGAATTGTCTTACATCTGGGCGGCTAAAGTCTCGGCCAGACCACAGAGGCACCATGAAACTCTTTTCTTCACACAGCGCATGTAACGCATGAAGGAGAGAAGCGAGATGTACGCAATTGGTTTTCATGGATGCAGCCACCTTGGCTATCGAATGGGCTCAATGAATCGTTCACATACGGACGGTATTAACCTCCGCGAGAACGACGGATACGTAGCCCACAGAATGATTTACTCGGAGATGCTTGACGCAGGAGTCATTGGCATTGTCGATGGCGGAGATCTTTTTCACGTCGAACATCCGTCAGTTCGGGCAGTAGCGGAAGCTATCAGCGCTGACGATATGCGCGTGGCCGCGGGCAAACGGCGGGGGACGCCGATTTGGCGTCGCACGAATGGCGGAAACCATGATAATGGTGCGTCAACACATGTTTCTGCGGTCTCTCACATCGAGCGAGCGGAGCTAGAATCTTTGGCTGTTTTTCCTGATTCCCCGCATCCGATTGGGCCACATCCAGGCCTGTATGAGGTGCATCAGCCAGATGCCGATCGTGACTTGTTTTTGCACTTTGTGTCGCACAACGGCCTAGACCCGGCGCTGGGGGACAAGGGGATTGTCATTGATCCGAAGCCGGTTTCTGGCGCGGTGAATATCTTTGTGGCGCACGGAATTTTCGAGGCTGATGGGCGACTGTTCGGAGCGGTCGATGGTCATGGAGCTCAGCGGGTTATCCCTGTTGAGTGGACAAATCGAGCGTGGAGCGCAGTTATCTTGTCGGACTATCACACACTGGGGCCGATTCCGGGGTTTGGGCCGGATGATGACCATGCAGGGCCGGATGTGTGGATGACCGGCTCGGGGGTTCGCCGAGGCTTTTCCGACGAAGATGCTGGCCGTGGCTGGATTGAAGTGCGGGTCGATGATGATGGTCATACGAGCGTGATTCCGCACTACATTTGGCAGCGCCCGCAGATTGACTTTGAGCCGATTGATGCTCGGGGGAAGTCGGTTTCCGATATTGATCGGATCGTTCGGCAACGACTCGGGGACGTGACACTTTCTGATGGGGCCACCGAAAACCTCACCGGCGATGGTGGCGTCATCATCCGACAAGTCATCGACTACACAACCCAAGCTCAGCGGCAAGCACTGGCTGCCTGCCAGAAAGATTGGCGAGCAATGGCCGCCGATGCGGCATACTGGTCAGCCCCCTATGCGCACCCACAGCAGGCGCGGCCGACAATGGCTGACTGTGCATCCACCACAGACTTCTCTCGCCTCGATTTCGCCAATGAGTTCACTACGCGACGTCAGGGCAACGGCACCGTTGCGGCCGCACTAAAGGCATTCGCTGACGAAGGCGACGAAGTGCTTTCGGCCATTGTGAAAACCACCACCGATACCTTGCAGTCACTGCAATCAGCCGACGCGAACAACTAGGAGAGCGGTCACTATGCGCATCACCACCATTCGTCTATTCAATTTCCGATCTATCGAGGAACTCACCCTCGACGTTTCTAGTGATGGACTGCACGCCATCACCGGGTCATTTGGAGCGGGCAAGTCCTCCTTTTTTACCGCTGTGCGGTGGTGTTTGTTCGGCGATGCCGGCGATGCTGGCACCAATGCTGACTTACGCCGTCGCGGCAGTGATGAGCGTGCCGATGCAGGCGCAGAGGTGACCTTTACGCATGGTCAAGATGTCTTCGTTGTGCGCCGCTGGATGCGTCGCTCCAATACGAAAAATGGAGTGAAGGAGAAAGTGCTTGCCGCGCTGAGCATCAACGGCAAAAATGTTGACGGCATCGGCGCTCGAACTTTGACTCGCGAGATGGAAGAACGTCTGGGAATGACCGCAAAGGCTTTTGCTGGCGCTGCCATGATTCCGCAAGGAGAAGTAGCAACCTTGATGAAGGCCACACCCGTTGAAGTCCAGGCGCTTGTCGAAGAACACACCGGCATCGCGCCACTGACAAAGGCGCGCGATATTGCCCGCAAGCAGGCAACAGTGGCCGAGTCGAAAGCTGATGCACTGCCGGGGACAGAAGAAGAGGTCGTAGTTGCTGTTAACCAGCGCAACGAAGCCCAACAGGAGGTTGAAAACTGTCAGCAGCGCGTCGATGAGGTCAAGAACCAATTGGAAAGCGTTAGTGGTTTGCGGAGGAATCGTGATGCTCAGGTGCGAGCCTTGCGCGATGCCGAACGTGGTGCGCAGAAAGCGCGCGAGAACGTCGCCGTTGCTCGTGCGCGACGTGATGACGCCCGCCGAGAAGAAACCCAAGTCACTGACGCTGCGCGGCAGGCAGGGATTTCTATCGACGGTGACCTCGCAGAAGCGTTTGAACAGGCGCGATGCGCTGCGGAGGAAAAGTCGGCCAGTATCCAGCGAATCAACGATCTCGTTGTCAGGGTGCGCACGGCCAAGTCTCACAAGGACGCTGCCAGCGTGGCCGTCGATAAGGCCGATGCTGCAGAAAGACTGGCTCTTGATGCTGCCGATGAAGCCGGATCGGCTAGGCAGCAGTGGCTCCAAGAACTCGATGAAGCTAAGTCTGATGATGTGGAGATCGAGCAGTCCCTTCGGACTGTCTTTGGCCAAGCCAGCGTGCACGAAGCCGCATTCAATCGGCTGCGGAAGGCCATTGGGGTTCTCCAGTCGGCTGGCCAGGGACATTCATGCTGCCCGACCTGCCAGCATGAGCTTGATGATGTCGATGGGTTGATTCTGGCAATGCAGACAGAAGCCGACCAGGCCCAGGCTGACTATGACGTGGTTTGTCGCCACGGCGTTGAGCTGGAGCAGCAGCGAAAGAAGACGCAGGTAGTAATCAGTGAGCTGCAGAAAAAGATTAGGGAAGCGGAAGCGCAAATGTCTAAGGCTGAGATCGCTGCACGACAGGCTGCAGACGCGAGGGGACGTGACACTCAGGTGCAGGCCGACCTTGATACCTCGCTCTCTGAGCTCGCAAAAACCCTCAACATGCCAGCAAACGCCCGCCCAGAAAATCTGTTCGCACAAGCCAAAACCACCTATCACCAACTCCAATCCGATCGTGATGAAATCCTGGCCACCTGCAATCTCCTGGAGCGTGTCACCTCCGTCATTCAACGCGCACGCCACGCGCAACAGCTTCTCCGCGAAGCTGAAAAGGCGGCCCAAGAAGTCAGCGCCCCCACAGTCGAAGAAATTCACCACGCAGAGCAGGAAGCAGTCAAGGCCGCTACAGCAGAGCAGCAAACAGTAGAGCAGCTCTCCGAGGCGAACTCCTGCCTCTACAGTGCGAAGTCAGTCTTAACCGTGGTCACGATGACTGCCGAAGAAGCGCAGATCCGCTGGGAAAAGAAGCAAGCCGCGGTATGCGACGCGCTTATCGCTCGAGGTAAGGCCAATGCCATTGCGGCATTGCGCAGCGAACTTCTGACAGAATCCACTAAGGCAATCTGCCAGGGAGCAAGCGACCTCCTAGCCTCCTTTGGTGGCGAATACGTTGCCTTCCATCTCGACGAGGACTTCATTCCCCGCGCTGAACTCTCCGATGGCCGACTCGTGCGCACTTCTGTGCTCTCCGGTGGTGAATCTGCTCTCGTCGGGCTGGCGTTCCGCGTCGGCATCACTCTCCGGCTTGCCTCTGGTGGCCTGCCCGAACAGGTGCTATGTGACGAGGTGACCAACTATCTGGATGAACAGGGACGGCGCAGCGTTCTCGCGGCGCTCAACAACCTCTTTTCCTCCGTGGTACTGATCTCGCACACGCAAGAAGCGTTGGACTTTGCGACACATGTGCATTCGATGGTGAGATCCCCGCTGGGGGCTACGCATTTTGAAGGCCAGGAAGTCCTGGACGAAACCTCTCCCGATCACCGCATCGCGGCTTAGCCGCACCAGTATCGAACGCGAGGAGACGTGACATACCTAGGCCGTTGCGGGGGCTCCTTCGCAATATGCCGGCTTGCTCTCAGTGATCCCTCGCGCTTGGCGCGGCGCTACTGCTCCGGCGGACTATCAAAACACCCCACCCCCAGAAGGGGGCGGGGTATAGTGGTTGGTAATTCAGTGCTGTAGATTAAGGCCCAGAGAAGGCAAGGACTAGGTCCCTTGTCATGAGTGGAAAAGGTCAACAGGACGAAATGCGCCTGTTGGCCTTTTTCTTATTTTGGGCGTCGGTCATACACTGCATGAACCGTACTAGTGCCAGTTAGCCAAATAGCCAAATCGGGATCAATACTGCTCACCAGATCGAACGCATCGTTAACAATATCGAGTACATCCACGTTTAACACGCTATCCATATGGGAGACTCGATTCCGCAGCTCATGCAAATGGGCAACTCGCCAATATGTTTTTTCTCCATCCAAATCCACTATGTGTGGAAAAGCATTTATCACCGCGCCCTTCCACAATCTCATGCGGTTCTTATTCTCGGTCTTATCTTGATCGGCGTTGGGTGCATGATTCGGTAAAATGTCCTTCCACATGCCAAACATTGTGTGAGCAAGAACGTCATCATGTGTCACCTGCTGGCCGTATCGAAAATGGTTAGCTGGGCGACGCTGGGCTGATTTGCTAGCACGGCGTACAGCCTCAATCCTCTTGCTTTTCGTCAAGCTACGTAAAGGGCTGGCAGGGTCGTGAAGCAACCAACTTGTCTGGTATCCCTGCTCCGCGTTGTTCCATTCCTGCAGCTGCTCATCAATAGCATTGCGAAGAAACACTTCCGTCAAGCCCAACGTCTCCTGAATAGACGCAGTCAACTCAACGCTCCAGCGGTAAAGAGAGAGAGCTTTCTTTTCATTCCCGCCCGCCGCCGCCAAATACGGGGCAATGCGGGCTGTGCCCAAGGCACTAATAATTTTTCTCCTGTTAGAGCTCTTCATTTTTCCTATATTGCCAGATGACGCAGAACTAAATAGGGCTTACAGCAATACCACGATAGTTTTTCTAGGTATGTCTGACTGGAACATTTGCCGGTTTTCGGGCAAAAGTTGGGTATGCGCAAGTGGTTCCGCGGGGAGGGGAGCCTGCTCGTCAGATTGTTGAACTAAAAGTGCAGTAGCCTATCGAATTTTTCTCCGATAGAACTAGCTGATTACGCGCAAACGCTCAGACCTAGAGGAAACGCTGTGTTTTGTTCACAGGGGTCAGCTGATTGCGGCATTGATGACCTTGTCGGCCGTGGTGGTCCTTTTAAAGAGAGGTAGGCCTAGTCGAAGAATCCCTCGCTGGTTTCCTGTTTGATACTGGGGTTGTTCGGTAGCATTGCAGAGTTTGAGTAGGCGCTTATTTTTGGGGATAAGCCGAAGGGATTGAATAGGCGTGTTCCCGTTTTAGATTCTGGTCCAACTAAACAGGTATGGCGGTGGAATAGGGAAGGTATATCGAAGGCAGAAGTCGCACGTCATCTTAGAGCTGGCAGCACTTCTCTAAATCGGTAGTTTCGGAGGAAAATACCCCTGGTATGAAAAATCTGGAGTCGGAACATGGGGTTTGCCGGCTGCTAATGCAGGGGAGTGGAAAGTCCGCGCCTCCTCATGACAAGAGGAGGCGCGGACCGTCGATGTCGAACTTTAATTGCGCCTTTCTTTCAATATTTTTCCAGGAAAGTACATTACAGAGACTATGATTGCGACTATCCCAGACGCTATTAAAAGAAAGGCAATGAGCCCATTTTCTGCGGTCAAACCGGTTAAATCTGCCTCGTTTACTGAAGCCGACATATAGCTATTGCCAAAGAAAATGAGGGCAGCTCCTGCTAGTAGAGTGCCAATGAATAGCGCGACGAACTTAGCCATTGTGTACTGCCTTTCCTACTTATGGGTTACAAAGTGCCCTCACTGTCGCAGCATAGCCGACATCTGGCCGCCAGCTTTCGAGATTCCAAGGATCTTTTGCGCCTATGTTTGCAATATGGCACGAAAGCTGATTTTTCATACTGTTAGTGTGCAGATGAGGAGGTGTCTTTTGCTTGTACTCATTCCACATGCGCTCATGAAGGCGATTTGAACTTGCCATCATTCCCGGATATGTATCACCACCATGATGGTAAACATGAACGCGGTCACCTTGCGGGGTGTGCGTAATATCAATCCTCGGGAAGTAGTTTGTGGTAGCAGCGTACGCAGGAGCCGCTAGTGTCACAGACATTGTAATTGCCGTAGCTGCAACCGCTAATCTGCGGGGTATCTTCATTTTTGGTCTCCTTGGGGCTTGGAGCCCGTGTCGGGCTGACTTGGTTTCCGGAGTAAGTCATATAGTTATATATATGACTTAAGTTGCACGATATCCCCACCCGCCCGCGGGTTCAATAGGGGGTGTCTATCGGGGGAGATGTGTTGCCCTATGCCTGTGTTCGGCATAGGGCGTCTGTGGTCGTGCGGTGATATCAAAAAAGCTAGCGGGGTCCTGCTGTGGCGAGGTTTGGCCTGCCAGGTCCGTGCGTAGTTGCTGGAGTAGATCGGTGGGCCGGGACAATGCTGGGTCATCTTTTTAGGGCGTTAATACGTGGTGCGTTACGTGTTGGGGTGTTGCTAGGTGTTCGTCGCTATTTAGTCGAAGGATGACCTTGTTAATTCCCTGCTCAGACGGGAAGTATGAGGAGTGCTATTTCTGCAGTTTGTGTTGGTGTTGACGTTTCTGGGTCGGGTGTTTTCCTGTTTTTCGGCAGTGTCCACCCTGAATCCCTAAAAAGTATAGCCCCTCTATACATTGATGATATAGGGGGGCTATACTATGCTTATGACTAAGCCAATGAAACGGCGCGACCTAGTGAGAAAGCTGACCAGAGCAGGATTTACATCAAGGGAAGGAAAAGGCGACCACGAGGTGTGGACACACACCTTGCTGCAACGCCCTGTGGTTATCACGCAAACCCGCGAAATATCCCCCGCAGTAACCCGCAATGCCCTCAAAGCAATAGCCAACGTAGAGCGCCTGAAAAAGGAGGAGAAATGAGCACCACAATCCACGTCACCGCTGAAAGATGGGAGAAAGGGTGGGATCTAATCCTGGACGAAGATAACGCAACCAGCGTCACTCGCCTCAAAGACGCCGAACAACAAGTACGCGACTACCTCGACACCATTGAGCCAGCAATCGACCATAGCGATGTTGACATCGATCTCACGGTTGACCTCGGGGGACTGCAAGACGATATTGCAATCGCTCGCAAAGAAACGCTTGAAGCCGCTCGCCAGCAGGAGCGTGCTGCAGCACAGCTCCGTAAAGCAGCTCGCAGCCTGAAATCTAGGAACATTCCGGCTGCTGATGCAGCAGTGCTACTAGAGGTCAGCAAAGGCAGGGTTTACCAACTGCTTGCCCCAGCACAGAAAACCCACTCCTAACAGATTTGCCGCTCTTCCTTGTTGAGCCCAAGTCGGTGTCGGGGGCAGGCACTGTCCAATGCGGACATGCGCCTGGGGGCGCAGAGCAACATCAATGATCCGACTTTTCCCTAATCGCGCGCCTGAGATACCAGGCCATCGGCAATCTCCAAGCGGGTCTGCGCCTCCAGGAGGTCACGGACGAAGGTTCGATAATCCACATCGGTAATAGGGCATTCCGCCAGGAAAGCTGCAGCTGCAATCGGAAGGCCGAAAACCTTTGCTTTCTTTGTAGCTGACAGCAGTGAGCGGATGGAGGGAACCCAGCCAATGCCTCCATCGAGGCGGCGCTGCTCCATGTCGTACTCCAGTCGGTAAGCAACAGCCAGGAAATCCGGGTGAGCTCCTAGCGCAGAAGCGGTCGCCAGGTCAGTTGGCACATCGAGCGTCACGTCAATGCGGTCGGCAATGGGCTCAATGATGCCGATACCTGTGTTCGGGTTAGCAGTGATGATGACAGAGAAGCCTTGAGCTGCCTTAATCGTCTGGTTTTCGGGACGGTCAACGACGGTGATTTCTCGCCGATAGTCAAGTACCGGCAAAAGGGCGGATTGCACAGTGTTGGATGCCCAGGGGAAGTCATCGAGGATAAGGGCGGTGCCGGTTTCCATTGCAGTAACCAGCGGCCCGTCGTGCCACTGGAAGTCGCCAGGAGATCCTGGCACAGGTTTCCATTGGCCAACAAGGTCGGAGATGGTCATGCCGTCGTGGCAGTTGACGGTAATAGGCTCATGGAGGGCAGCGTTGCATAGTGTTGTCTTGCCGGTTCCCGGAGGGCCCTGGAGTAGCACGGTCATGTTGTTGACATGGGCGCGTCGGATCAGATCGACGTCGCGAAGCTCGCCGATATAGCGGGGCTGATATTCGTCGTTGAAAACGGGCTCATCTGACGTTTCCGTCGCCGACTGTGGCTGGGGTGCTGTTTCTTCCAGGTCGGCTTCCTGCTCGCCGGGGGTGGCCATGCTGAGTTCTAGGCTGCGGATGTAGGTCGCGACATCGGCCGAGTTTCCGCCTGTCTCGTCGAGGATGCGCAGGAAACGCTGCATTAGGTTTTCTGGACTGTCACCTTCGAGGTCATCCATTGGGAAAGCCACGGTGTGCAGGTACGACAGGCCATGCTGACGCTGATCGTTGTCGGACTCTTCGTGGATCTCGTCGGCGATGCGCTGCAGGGTGCGGAGTCGATGGGAGGAGTTCTCGGAGAGTTGGTAGAACTCGCAGTTGACGTCATCAAGGCTTCCCCAGATGTGGTAGCCGCGGTCGGTCATAAAATTGCAGTGGGAAACGGAAGTGGTGTCGAAGACATCAGAGGAAGGGATGAACCCGTATCCAAAAACGTGATGCATGGTGCTGTCGCTTTCTAGTGGTGGATTTTCTACGACCAACGTACAGACCTCATTAAGTCATGTGACCGCTTTCGCCGGGGGGAGTGAAAAAGGCCAAGAGAAACAGGTGGTGTGCGACGATACGGAGCAAGAAAACACCATTGCACCCAAGGAGACCTTTGCGATGACCGCCACTCGTGCCCAAGCCCCAATTCATCCGAGCTGGGAAAGGATCATTGCCCCGTCGTTATCGGCGACAGTGCGTAGCCAGTTCGGTGTTGACTGCCAGGTATCTTTTTCCGCATCACCACTATCTCCTGACGCGGTGACGATTCGACACCGCACCATCACCATTGATCCTCGACTGCTCGTTGAGAAGCACGCCGAGGCGCCGCATGGCGCAGTGACCGATACTGCCACGCAGATTCGCCAACCGATGATGTTTGGCGCGTTGTTTGCCGCGCTGGCACCATTGCGGTTTTCTCCGTGGCGCACCGATACGTCCCTGAGGGACGCCACAGACTCGCACGCATACGACGTGGCAGTGTTTTGCGACCAGGTACGAGCTGAAGCGAAGTATGCGCGTTCCGCACCAATGGCACGACCCTTGTTTACCAGCTGGTATGGGCATGACCTGCATAGCTTCGCTCCGCACTACGGGGAGGTGTTGTGCGCGACCACGATGGGGGTCGGGTTGCGCTTTAAGGCAGGCCTTGTGGATGACCGTCATGTAGGACAAATCCCACAGCTCCTAGAAAAAATCTGGGGCGATGACTTCGCGGCCATCGAGAAACTGTGGGATGACGTGCTGGCGACGCCGAATACCCGAGGCGACATGCTGTTGGAATGTGGTCGCCGGTGGGTGGAGCTGGCCCAACACATCGAGGATGACGTGCTGCTTTCCGAACTGAAAGAGGAGCTTGCGCTGGTGGGTTATCGGTGCAAGTGGAATGCAGCCGAGGATATGCGAGCCTTGCGCACCCTTTTTCCTCCTGTGACGAAAAAGCGCGGACGGAAGCCGGCGGCAACCACAATGCAGGAGTGGGCTCAGCTTCTTGACCCAGCAGGGGACGTGACATCCGAGCGGAGCACCTCCTCCGCTGGTCTTCCGATTAACCGATACATCACATACCGGGACGCAAACCAGGAAGAGAAGAACCTCAGCCACAGACTTACGCTCGCGCTGAAAAAGGCGCGCTATCGCACCCCCCGCAACACCACTAATGCCAGCTCCATTCCTTCCGGGCGTCTCGATACACGCCAACTAGTGCAAGCCGCCGCGCAACGAGCCGCGGGAGTGGAAATGACGGCTACACCGTGGCGAAAGCCATCACGTAGAACCGTTGAGCAGCCAGGCCTATCCTGTGCCGTCGTGTTCGATTCGTCGGCAACCACACGCATGTTCCGCAAGAACCTCGAATCGTCAACATGGGCGCTATCGCACGCAGTGGCCACCATCGGGGGCACAGTCTCGTGCTGGGGATTTGGCGGAGAATCATTCGAAACTATCCGGCCGGACACGACGCCTCGGCAAGTGCCTGTAGTCACCGACCCTGGAAGTCAGTCCAGTCACGGGCCCGCCAGTGTCGCCCGAGCTGCCGCAGCGGCCCGGCTTCTCGAATCCAGCGGAGCGCGGGTGCTCATTGTCTTCACCGATGGCGCGCTGCCTGAGGGGGACATGGAGATAATTGATGAACAAATGCAGCGACTAGGAAACGACGGTGTGCGCTGTATTGCAGTTAAACTCGGGGTCTTTGGCCGAGAATTTCCCATTAGCCACGGGAAAGTCATCAGTTGCAGCTCGCCTGACGATCTCGACACAGTGATGCTCAGCGAAGTCATCAACGCCCTGGCAGAGCAATAAAACCAACGACGGCATCTCCTGATTGCGAAGCGATTGGCGGTAAGCGGGCATTGTTTACCATCTTCTGCAAACACCATGCTTCACAGCTGATAATTCGCATCGACAGGAGGTGTCTGCTTGCTATGGACAGTGCTTCGTTCCATATTGCGCATGACCCAATCGAGTACCGAACTATTCACCCAGACACCGGGCATATTCCCCCGCTGATTACCCATGACGGGCACATTCATGCAGTGGGTACAGCACACGGGCGGACAATCCCAGTGGTCTGTTCGACTCGACCACCAGTATTCGATGTTTCCTTTGATCGAGTGCTGCCTGACCATATCCGCGTCTACGCCGACTACGCTGAGGATGTGCTCGCGGCAGTCTGCGGCCCGGACTACCAAGAGCGCCTGGCTCGTCTGTACGCCATCCAGCGGGAATACAACGACCTCGACGATGCGGAGAAGGATAAGCGCCGATTGGTCTTGCTAGACGAGTCCGACCGCATTAATGCCGAACTGACGTACTTGCGATCCGATTTCGCTCACCAGGCTCGTCTGGTGGCGCAGGCCATTATCAACGACGCAGCAAAGAAAGACGGCAGTTGGGACGAGCTTTCTGACCGTGAGCGTGAAGTACTCGACCGCGCCGCAACGAGCATCGCATCGGCGCCGGTAGGCATCGTGGATGAAATGCTGTTCGCCAACCCCAATGGCGAATTATTCACCGGAAACCGTGGAGTGTGGCGCGCCAATGTTCCCCTTGTAGTCAATGATGGGGACTACTACCCGTACACCACCGTTCCCACGGTGTACTTCGAAGCGACACTCGTTATCGAAGGACGGAAATACTCGGACAACGTATCGGATCTCAACGCCCGCCACATCAGAGTAGACAGTGCCGACAACCTCCTCGAAGACCTTGACGCGCTAGGGGCTATTACCAGCACAATTAGGCCGGTCACGCCCGTAGATGCTCTGTACCGAGATAGCTACGACGAGACTGTTCGTCAGCGATACGCAGCAAACCTGGCTGCATTTGGCGAGCACTAAACACGCATGAAACACCATCACCACGCCACACCACATTCACAGGAAGTTGAGAGCTAATGGTTTGCCGCGAAAATAAGGGCCGTAGTGCGCAGATGGCAGTTGTAAAGGCGATGCAGCGCTACTACGGAGAAAACGCCTTCCACGACGCCGAAGTGCAGTCCATGATCCACGAGATCAAGCACACCGGCGACGCACTGGATGCTGAAGCTCCCGTCAGCGTAGACGAGCAGCTGCAGATGGTGCGGACACTTCGGGAGAGTCTGCGTAACGCAGAGTTTCTCAGTGATGCACAGAAGTACGCCAAATCGTCCGGCAAGCGGGGAAGTCGAGATGGCATCATCACTCGCCTTGACCTTGAAGAAAAGCGCCTTCTGTCAGGTAAGAACGAGAAGGGCGAACCTCTAACGAACGCCCAGATGAACACCGCTGCGAACATCTACGCCATGCAGAGGCTGGGAAATCTGCTGGAAAACGTCTCGCCGGCCAAAGAAAACTTCCTGGAAGTCAACGCCCGCCACCGCGGTATCTCCGTCGATGAAGCCCGCAAGGAATGGGACGAAATTGTCTCCCAAGACGGGCGACGCGACCACCATTCACAGATCCGCGACACCGAACGAAACGCACTGGCCACCGCAGGAATCGACCCCGCCACTCAGCACAACCTCGGCGTATCAGGTCGCTCTGTCCAGGCCATGCAGATTATGGAACAGCGCCGACAAAGCGCTATCGCCCAACTCGACTCGAAAGCAGCAATCGACTCCTCACACGTTCTGCGTACTTTCGAGCACCCTGGGAAAGGCGTGGTCAAGTGCGCCAAGTGTGGTCAGTTTGGACACACCGAAGACGAGTGCCCAAACGCTGCCATGCTCGCTCAGCGAGAGAAGCTGTCGGAAATCTACCATCGGTCATTTGAAATGATGGAAATCCACGAGCGCCTGGGCAACTATGCCAACAAACCGGCAGATAAGACTTTGGATGAATGGCTCCACACGGCCTACCCAGAGGATTTCCAAGACGGCAAAAGCGTTGAAGAATGGAAGCAGCAGCTCGATAGCCGTGTCGCCGATTTTGAAGCATCCGGCGGTTTCCTGCCAAAGATGAAGGCAGCCAAGCAGCTGGCCAAGGCCGATCATTCGTTGGAAGAACTCAACCGGAAGATTGATGCGAACAATAAGCCTGTGAGCTCCTTTGCCAAGTCACTTTCCTACAACCAGGACAGTGGCGTGGTGCTCATTGAGCGTCATCCAGACGCGGAAGGCAATGAGCGGCCTCCGCTGATCTTGCGCGCACAGCCACATGAAGTCACGGAGCTTCTTGCAGAAGCGCAGTCACGACCAGTAGGGGAGGTGTTCACCGAGTTTGCTGACAATGAGGCGCACCAATTTGCCAACGCGGAAGACGCTAACGCTGCACTGACTCTGTATCGCTGCCCGACGTGTGGGCAGTGGGCATCGTTTAATACGAGCCATCAGTGCCCTGTTCCTGGTGGTCACAGCGAGAAGCTGGATGCGATGAATCGCGCCGCGCGTATCGCTTACAACCGCAATCGGCGTGAAGAGCTGCGGAAGGGCCAGTTTGAGTTCAACGAGGTGGGGCCGCAAACGATTGCTTTCGGCGCCATCAAGGCGTCGATGAAGCCGGGCACCCTCAAGGGACGTGACACCGATGGTGTCATCCAGGATCTATCGCTTGCCTCGGGACACATGCCGAAGGCCGCACTGGTCGAAAAAGAATTGTTCAACAACAAGATTGTGCAGGCCCCCATCGGCATGAACTTCGTAGACGGCAAAGTCACCGGCATGGCAACCGTATGGGAAGAACTGGACACCGACGGGGAATACCGCCGCGTCCTCACCGACAAAGCCATCGGCAACAACCCTGGCCTGCGATGCGATTGCGACGAGTACAAAAAGCACGGCACCTGCCGACACACCAGCGCAGCTATGAACCGTCTCGCCCAGGCCTGGCGACCCGACAAGACCGCAAGCGAAGCACAGAAGTGGGCCGCGAAAAACAAGCGCTCAACGATCGTGACCTCGCAGTACGTCCCCGGCGACACTATCGGCAACACCGTGGCTCAGGACGCACGCCAGTACGCACCTACCCCAGGTCTGGGAACTGTCCGCGATTTGAAGCGCCAACGCATCGAGGCTGACATGCAACGCTTTATCGCCAACCGCGCAGCCGGGCAGGGCACCACAACGCTGATGACCCAAGGGCCAACCGACCGAGAAGGAAACCCCGTCGATTGGCCGACCACCTGGACACCAACAACCCACGATGACGAGGGGCATCCGCGCAAGCAGTCAGCCCTGGATAACGTCACCGATTTGACCAATGATGCAGCCGTGGCTGCTCGCATGAAGGATCTGTTTTCCACCACGCGGCGTACCGACCCGACAACAGGTAAGTCGTTTTCCATCCGAGCTCGAGTTGCCTCCACTATTTCCCCAGGCGGTATCTCTGTGCGACTACCAAAGAAGCTCGATGAAGCCAGTCCTCAGCAGAAGAAAATCGCAGTGGAAGTACTTGCTGACAAGCTTGGTTTGAACGCGAACGCCTACGGGCCCAAAGGATTTTTCATTCCGTCGAACACCGCGACGTATGCCGAAAAGCTCGACCTGATTGCCGATACTCGCAATCCACGTATCCGAGGGCCGAAGCTGACGTACCTGCCTTCTAAGCAGCAGACCGACACGGCGAAAGAAAGCGCAATGGGCAACTATGCGCACACCGACACTCCGCACGTTTAGGTACCACGACGGCGCCCAGAAAGGAGCTAAACCATGAGTAGCGCAGCAGTCGATGCCGCGATGGAAGCCGCCTTAGCGGACTCCGCACAGGCACCATCTGAGGCCGCAGCCGAGCAGCATCCAGTTGCTTCCGACAAAGGCCCATTGACGGTTGAGCAGGCAGAAGAGCTGGTAGAACGTGCGTTAGTCTCTGCGACAACGTTCGTGGAGACCATGCAGGAGATCCTGGACAGGAAGGCGTGGGAGCCGTTGGGCTACCACTCGCCGCGGGAGTTTATTCGTGAGCGGTTTCAAAATCGCCTGCCCAACGCGCAAGGCAAGATGTATTCCGCTTCCTACGTTCGTCGCATGAGCAATGTGGCATGGATGATGTGGTCAATTGCAGAGAAAACTGGTGTTGATGCTTCTGACCTTGTGGTGCCAGACAAACTGCTAAAGCAGATCCCTGGTGGTGCTGCCGGCGAGAACCATGAGCGCCTTTTGGATGCAATCGTCGCTCGATCTGAAGAGGCTGCAGAAGGCGGGGACGTGACACCTGACGATGTTCAGGCCGTCATCGACACGACGATGAAGGAAACCATCGACGAGGGCAAAGTTCCCGATCCGCCTGCAGACACCGGGTTCGCCCCGTGGGTATCCGAAGAAGACCTTGCCGCCGCCGAAGCCCCACAGCGCGGCCGCGCAGCCAAGGTCACCCAAAACGACCGCTACGGCACCACAGACGAAGAGCCCGACTGGCAAGACGCGGTGGCGCCGAACGAGCAGAAATCAGGTCAACCGCAAGCACGAGCAGAGTTCGACAAGGCAGTGTCCGAGCAGACAGGGGCTTTCGCGCCTGCTGGTCAGCCGAGCTTTGAGGAAACGCTTGCTCGCGCAGCCCAGGCCGACAACGCGGTAGAAAAAGTCGAGCAGGTAGCCGGATTCACACGCACGCTCGCGCAGTTATCCCCACAGGTCAATAAGAACCTGGATGCAGTAGTAGAAACCATCAATGTCGCAAAGAAGGCCATGCAGGCACTGTGCGACATCGCAGCCCAAGAGGGAGCCGAAGGCATCTTTGATTCCCTGGATGACACCGAGTTGGAGGAAGCGCAAAAGTCCGTTGAAGATGCTCTAGAGACGATGGACATGGTGCCAGCGATTGCCGCCGTACTTCAAGCAGTGCCCGAGGTGGATGATTCGATTATCGAAGGCGAGCGCCTTGCAGTGGCACAGAAAGCCGAAACTGTGCAGAAGGCGCGAGCAGAGCTGGAGGAAATGATCGACGAAATCGAGTTCTTGGCACTGTAAACAGCTGTCCGAATTTTCTATACGTAGCGAGTAGATAAAGGAGGGTCGGGCACATCATAGCGGCCAGAATGCGGACATCACGCTGTAGCGTTGGCATCAAAGAAATGACGCGAAGCCGACTTCAGAGGGAAAGGAATGCAAGATGGCCAATACCACCTATACTATTTCACCAATTATCAATCGTGATGGGCATCGCTATTTCACCATCACTACGAAGGATGTAGTTGACGGCAAAGGAGTCGCTGAATACCGCACCGATGAAGAAGGCCAAGGTCTGTGGGTCAAAAAATGGGTATCCAATATGCTCGGAGGAGGCTATGCCGAATGGGAGCAAATTCTCGGCACAAGCCAATTCACGCTCGCAGGCACTAGCGCACAAAACCGGGCTGAAGTTTCCTGGCTCGCCCTCAAGGGAGACCTTGAGTTTGAGCAGTGGTGCAATCGCGATGCCCGCACTCCATCGCGTACTGCAGCACGCGAATATCTTGCATATCTCAACCGATAGCCCGAAGATGCAGCACGCCAAAAGAAAACAGCGCATGGCCTCGCCCGAGCTACCACCGCTTCCTACCTGGAGTAAACCAGAGCGCAGCGATGATGGCTGCTGGTATTTCACGATGACTATGCCTACCTTTACAGGCAGATTTCGCACCGACGAAAAAGGCTACGGTTGCTGGGAACTTCGATCCGTCAGGTGGGAGCAAATTCTCGGCACAAGCCAATTCTTCTTCGGTGATAGCCTCAAAGGAGGCCACGAGCACCTTAATCAGCTTGGGAGCGATTTGCGTATCCGTGAATTTGCACGGATCAATAGGCTCGATCCAGTAATGACCGCCATTGAGGTGGGGGCAAGGTACGTAGGGCGATGACGGTTTTCTACCTCGTCGCATGAGAGTGCTCCATCGTTCACGATGGAGGTGAATCATGCTGGTCGGCGTTGGGATTGGATGTAGGTGGCGATGGTTGAGTGTTCCGATTATAATTAGCTATGTATTCTCCGCTGTCGCGGAGGTATTTCGTTATAATCGGCGAAATCTTTATTCTCCACTTTCGTGGAGGGAAGCATCCTCTACTTATCTAGAGGATGCTTTTTTATGGTGTATCGGTATGACTGTCCGGTTTTCATCCCAGCTACCGCAAGTCATGGTGCAGCTTTTCAAACAATAAAGCTGCACTAACCCCGTTCTCATTCCGGCCAGATGGAATACCCCTGGTGAGAACATAAATGCGTATTCAAAAACACCACCACGCACGAAGGGGACACCATCATGGGCAACACCGACTGGAACATTCCGCTGAACTTCTACGGCAAGCACTTTGACCTCACTGTCAAAGTTGAGCGCTACCTGGATGGAGGTCGCATCGCCCTGCAGCTGACGCACCTCGAAGACGGCTGGGAAGAGTGCTTCACCACCTTGACTGTCAACAGCCCCGATATTTTCCTGGAGGACGAAGACCGCCAGGTCATTGTCAGTCACAACGTCGCCAAGGAAACCCTCAATGCCGTCATTGCATCTGGTTTCCTGGAGCCGGAGCCTGATGCGGCGGTACAGATGAACATGGCACGGGTTTTCGTCTACTCGCTGACGGATAAGGCGCTGGAGTGGGTTCAGGGCAAGCTGGAGGACGTGCCCGCGGTCTAGGTTGAAAATCGTCCTCGGGGGGTATTTCTGCGAGGGCGATGCGTTCCTCAATCCCGTGACTGTCCGGCGTGCTTCCTCGCTCCAGAGTAAGAGTGTCAATCTGGCACTCTTACTGAAAGCGGACTAAAAGAGCTGGTCATGGTTTAAGTGTCAATCTGACACCCAAACTCTCCTAGACAAAACGGTCAGAGCGTATCACTCGGCCACTTGCGCAGTCACAGTAGCTACAGTCAGGGCATAAGCAGCACATAGACCAAGGAACGCACCATGAGCTACCTATCCAAGACGCTCGCTGAGCGAGACATTGAAACTGCTATCCGTTCTCAAGCCGGGCATTATCTATCGACGATTCGTATCCGGCACGTCCTCCGCGCCATCTGTTCTGCGAATGGGCTAAGCGACCGTAGAAGTCTCAGCAGACGTGTCTCAGAGGAAGACAATGCCGCCGTGGTCGGCGCACCAATGGCGCGACTTATCACCCTGTCGAACTCCGACATGTTGCGAGCTGAGGGGATTGACAGCACACTGACAGAAATCCTGGGGGAGGAGCGCACCATTACAGGCGGATACGCCTACAAACAAGGCGTACTGCGCTTTGAAGAGCCATCTGACTACATCGACCGCGACCACATCGCCCGCTGGATTACCAGCCTGGAAAACGCCGGAGTTCACGATGACGGAAGCATCGAGGGGTGTGACACCAAGCCCGGCAAGGTCGAGCAGAAGCTCCAAGGCATGACCTGGAAAGCCTATTTGAACCAGTAGCCTCGGCTACGCGGAAGGAAAACACCATGACTCACGGCTACTACATTTCCAAAGCCCGCTACGTCTTCGAATCCGCCGGCGGAAACCCAGACAACGCGATGGCTCTCGCAGACTGGGCAGAGAGTATCCACGAAAGCGATGACTTCCACCTGAACCCACGAGTCATTGTCACCGAAGACGGCGCCATCGTCGCAACCGCACGGCGCATACATGCACCGAACCGAGCATCTGCCTACTACATCGACGCCACAGAGCGAACCCGCAACTGGGGAATCGCCGGGAGGGTGGCAGACTTGGCACTGCCGATCATTCGACGGCGCACGGGGCAGCGCGTCATCGAGGTCGCTGCAGCAGACGTGTGTAGCGGTGCAGCACTGAAAATGTGACGCATACGAACCGACAGCGGGAGGTGAGCCGATTGGCTCACCTTCTTTTGTGTGCCCATAAGAAATAGCGACTGTCCGGTTTGGCGTAGGCGCTAAATGCCCTGGAAATGGCCACTACCTCGGCAAGGTGGCAGGCGTACTAATCCGGCCAGGTTGTCGGTAGCGGTTGAGACGCTGAGAGCACATCAGCTACCTACGAGATTCCTTTCAAGGAGGACATCATGGCTACTGCAACCGCATTCGAAGTCAAGCCCAACGCCCCAATGAAGGCCGTCAACGTCGAAGTCGATAACGACGGCAGCATCACCTACGCCGAGCTTCAGAACGCCACCAACGCCCGCCTGGTGGACGTTGTATCCCTTGAGACCAGCGTGGGTGCCCTGGACTTCTGGCTCGACGAGGAGGGCATGTTTGCTCCCGCCCCCGAGGTCAACACTCAAGTCATGTGGCTGATGCACTCAGTAGGTGCTCAGCTCCACCAGTTCTACGTCGGCGACTGCTTGGTTACCACCGCTGATGACATGGGGCGTACTTTGCCTTTGAACGATGAGCAGATTCGCTTCTTGGAGAACCTGGCGCAGCAGTTCGATAAGCCGACGTTTGAGCACAACGTTTTGATGCCGATGATGCTGCAGCGCCAACTTTAGAAACCACGAGGGGCAGGGCATTATGCCCTGCCCTATTTTCTACGTTCTGACCGTGACTGTCCGACTAGCCATCAGTGACACAGGGTAAGGGTGTCAATCTGACACCCTTACTGAAAACAGGCGAAAAGTGCTGGTCACGCTTTGAGTGTCAATCTGACACTCAAACATTTCTAGAAGCGCCACTGGGCATGATGCGTGTGCTTTAGGGGCGTTGCGTGTGGCTCCGGCAGACGTGCAAAAGAACGCGTGGACAAGCCCTTGTTTCGCCGCCAGGCATCGCGACTGTCCACCGAAAGAAAACCGCAAAACAGCAGTTCAAGGTGCTACTGAGTGTGATTGATGCAAGCAGCGATTCCGGCCAGGTCAACACTGCCGGTTGCGAAGATGAAATCAACAACAACGACGACGAGGAGTAAAAGAAGATGCTGACCAAGAAGCTCACAGTTGACCAGGTAAAGAAGCTCCAAGCCAACCCTGATAGCCCAGAAGCACGTCAGGCACTGCCAGAACTGATTAAGCACTTTCTCGACATGGAGCACCGCGTGGCTGTTCTCGACAAAGAATGCGCCGATTCGATGCAGGACTACTTCACCGAGCGCACCGAGTACCTCAACGGTTACACGGACGCGACACAGCAGCTATGGGCATTGTTCACCGACCCAGTGGAAGCTGAGGTGAGCGCCTAAGGACAATGAAAAGCACTAGGCCGGTGTTTCCACCGGCCTAGTGCGGGGAGTTGTGGGGGCGGATGTTTTATCCGCCGATAGCCTGCAGACTGTCCGCAATGGTTCGCCCGGAGCCAATCAGGAAAACCTCGTAGCCAACCATTAAGGTAAACAACCCCAGCAAGAACTGATCGGCCGTTCCATTAGCGGAGATGCGCAACGCCCCTGGAGCTCCGAAGTCCCACCAACGCTTGCCGTTGACCGTGACTACGCCACCCAACATGGGTACGCCAGCTTTGGTGAGCCAGTCGCCGAAAATGTGCGTCAGGACACCGACAGCGACCGCGCAGCCGATAGCAGCCGGTGACGCGGAGGCTGGCACAAATTGCCACACAGCAAGGGCGATACCTAGAGATAGAGCAGAGATAGCAAGCCAGTCGTTTTGCTTTGACCAGGAGGGGAACAGCCCACGAAGCCCCAGCCCAAGGAAGAAAAACAGCAGGGCTATCGTCGCGGTTTTCCCGCCGATGGCTACCAGCGCCGAGCACGCTAGTCCTGCGGCGATAGCGAACCAGATGGTGTGTGTCGCTGTCCGGTGTCCGTTGCCGCAGTATTCGTCTTTTGGTGTGCGTGTGACATTGACCAGGGCTTGCGCTGAGTTTTCGACTAGATGCGAAAGGCCGATTGAGGCGGGGCCAAACGATCGAGACACTGTTGCTTGTGGGCTGTCGAGGTCGGGGAGGAGCGCTGCGCCTGCGCCGATGCCGGCGAAAACGAATGCCTCAGCCGGGGACGTGACACCGCCCCAGGATGCAGGAATCAACTGGGCTACGGCAAGGCCAACAGCCGCGCCACTCATGGAATGCGTCGGGCCCATAACCATGACTACGCCACCCCGCCCGCATTGCTAACAGCCTGGATGATTTGCGGAATAAGGAAGACTGTCAGATCGGCGATGCCGTTGATAATTGACGCCAGTAGGGTCTGCAGGTCAAACCCATCAGGCATATCAGCTTCACCGATACCTTTAACGACGCCGATGACAACGAGAATGGAGACAATCGTCCCAAAGATCTTGGAAATGGCTTGCATATTAATTCAGCTCCTGTGCTGGAGCGCCTGGCGCATCAGTTGCAACCTGGGGAATCTCCGGGAGATTGATGCTTTCAGGAGGAGGCAGTGTCTGTCCGAAATCACGCCCCTTGTCGATAACCGAATCAGTCTTTTCTCGCACGACGGAGAACCATTCCTCGCTGAACAGTGGCTGACCATCGCCAGCCCATTGAGCAATTCCATAGGCCACTCCGAGCGCGACAACAATGGCCACGATCGAACTGAAAATGCGCATAGCGTTCCTACATTCATGTGGATGTTTTGTGGTGCTCGATTATTGTGGCACCAGCCCGCTTTCCGCAGATAGGATGAGAAATCGAAGCTCGATTAGCCAGGATTAGACAGCGCTAGTCCGTAGGTTTTCAGGAAAGAGAGACAATGGGCAAGGACTACCGCATCGAAGTGGTGCAAGAAGAAAACGAGGAGCTCCGCATGAAGACTGCAGAGTTTCTCTCTACACACGGCTTCGAGATGTCTGCTGCCACCGCGCAAGAAATCGAGAGAGATCGAGCGCACCTAGAAAGCTGTGGAGCGAAGAACTGGGCAATGCTGAATGAAAGGCTCATTGTGGCTCTTGCGCCGGATTCCAACGAAATCTACGGTGCCGTGCATCTTGCCTCACCCCGTAGTCTCATCATCTGGCACTTCTGCGATGACCAGATTGACCCCGCAGAGCGTAATCGGCGGATTGACGCTGCACTCGAGCGCATCAATTTATCGAAATTGGCTGTTGACTCAGCGCATGGCGGAGTAGGAATTGGACATGCGCTTGTGGAAAACGCTGTCGAGGTCGCAAGAGGGCTCGGATATGATGTTATTTGTGGGCAGATTGACACTGAACTAGGCAACAACACGAAACTAAAAAAGTTCTACAAGAGCTGCGGTTTTACAGTCGCCGCCCCCTACAGGACCCCTGTCGAGATGACAGGGGGAAAGAACTTCCACAGAACCTCCCAGCAAAAAGGCAGCAAGTTCTTCTTGAAGCTGTAGGCTGCGAGGGAAGGCAGAGGCTCGACTGTCCGACCGGTCGGCGCGACTACGCGCGTAGTCGCCACGGTCGGCCAGGTCGTTTTAGCTCATTGACATGCTCAGGCAAGAACCAACAGCCCACCAAAGGAGCTTGCCCTAATGAGCACCAGCACCCTCGCCTTCATCGAAATCAACTACGCTCTTGTCGCCCTCGACGTGACCATCGACCCCGAGCGCGGTTCCGTCTCCTGGAAGACCTCAGACAAAACCACCGTCGTTGTTCACGACGATGCCATTTGGGAGCGCTGCAACAGCAGCAAGCTTCACGCCAGCTCGGGCGCGTCGGAAGCTCTCGCCAACGCCCTTCCAGGAGCTGAGGGGCTGACCATTGACTACCTGTTCAGCAAGTTGCATGAGGTCAATTCCCGCGTCTACCACCTCACCGACGCTGAACTTGATGCCATCGAGGACAACCAGGAGCTAATGACCGCCACATACGACTACATTCGTAGTGAGAACGTCAACTGTGGCTATTCCCGAGATGACGTCGCCGACTGGACAGTGGAGTTCATCGCCAACCACATGCTCGACATGCGAACGAAGGCTGCTTAAGCCACGACAGCCCAAAAAAGGGGCGTATCGAAGGATGTTTCCACTTCGATACGCCCCTGAATTTTGTCCTCTAATTTTCCACCTTAACCCAACGGGGTTCCACCCCGCCGTCACTATTCGTAATCTCTGTCCGGGCATATCCCAGCGTTTGCAGGCGTTGTCGGACAATCTCTTTGAAACCCGCTGCATGAATAGTCGGATCCCAAGGTAGTGGCCCACTTTCGTCAGGGAGATAGTATCCCTGAGCCATGCGGTAACCGTCCTTGGAGTCGTAGGCCCATGCACGTCCTTTAGGGCTTCCCCCAGAGGGGAATCTCGTGCCGTGGTCGGATCCCATAATTTGCTGTGAAGTGTAAATATTTACGGGGCCGACACAAACGCGAAATTCCAACTGTTCGAGCAGCTGTGAAGAAATGACCTTGGCAGATGGTTTCTGCGCGGCAGCAATGACATGAACCCACATAGCTCTGGCTAGAAGACCAATGGACTCCAAATCGGATCGTGCTTCGTCTTTGAGTTCCTCCAGGTCACTATCTGAACTCTTGGACAAGAACTGTGCCAGCTCGTCGAAGAACAGTACCAATCGTTTAGGCGCTGGGCCGTATTTCTTTTCCAGCTCCGGTTGGCGTCTATAGAGTTCTCGCAATTGTCCGACGTTTCTAACGCCGACTTTCCCTAGCAACGTTTGCCTACGATCCATTTCCTGTCGCGCCAAGGAGATTGTGTGAACAATGTCTTCTGGTCGAGCTGCGAAACGGGTGACATTTGGAAATTCAGGAGTCCAGGTAAAGTCAGTGCGTTTCGGATCGCATACGAAGAACTCAAACATGTCTGGGTTGTAAAGGCCGTAGAACAGAATATTGCTGAGTAACACACTTTTTCCGCTGTTGGTACGTCCGCCGACGAGTCCGTGTGGAACACTATTTATGTCCCATACCAAGTCTCCGCCTCCCATCTGAGGGCCGAGAATGAACTTTCCTGTTCTAGCAAGCTGATTAACTCGCTTAAACTCTTCTGTTCCTGGTTGAGGAAACACGATGGATTGGGGAAGCGGTGGGACTGCGTTCATCTCGACAATTCCACTCGCGGGAGACCACTTGTAGTGCCAGTCATTATCAGTGGTCAATGAGTTCCAGTGCTGTTCAAACGAGTCTTGAGTCTCAATGTTTGTGACATCGTAGTCGCCGAAGTTCACACGAGCAGTTTGAGGCAGTGCCTCTCCCTTTTGGCTGAGATTGTCCTGCCAGGAAGTAATATCGCAGTCCACGAAGTTCCGAGAGTTGCCGAACTTCGATTCGACCACGTTGCGCAAGCGACGCTCCGCCGCCTTGCGAAGCGCCAACTTTGACCGCGCAGGAACTGCGGCAATATCCAACGTTGTTTCCGCCCCGGTAGACGTCCAGTTATACAGCCACACGACCGACGGGTACGCGGCTTTCATCGTGTCATCAAAGTTGGACTCGAAAGCATCCCGAGTGCGCCGTGCGGCAAGATTGCGGGTGCTGAAGTCAATATGCAGCTTCTGCGGATGGTCAACGGGGAAACTGCTGTTCTCCAGCCACTTCGTCACGGTCACCACTGGGTCATCTGCGCGGCGATCATTGCCGCGAACCATGCCGATTACGTTGTCCTCGATCTTGCGGGTGGTGCGCTTACGCTTGGCCTCGGTCGATTGCCTGTCTTCTTGCTGCATTGTCAGCACGCCACTGTCCCATGAATACATCCACTCGCCGGGAGCCTTGATGCGCTTATCGAAGGTGCGCTCCACCTGGCTGCGAGCAGCCGGGTTGGAATCGTCGAAAGAACCGTAGTCAATCGCGATGGTCTGGGGAACCATAACCTGCAGGCCTGCGCGAGTTTCGACCTCTTGCCAGCCGTCGAAGGTGACATTGAAACCATCATCGACATTGCGAGCGTTGATTCCAAGCGTTGTGGCCACAACCGACAACGCCGACCGGACAAATGCTTGCCGCGTGACTTCCGGGCTGGAGTTAGCGACGAGCTTTCCGTGGCAGACCGCGGGTGACGGCCAATCGAAGACCCACGACATGCCCTCTGGCGACCCAAGCGTATTGTCGATGGCCTGCTCTAGGGGAGCGTGGGCGAACACACTGTGGGAAGCAGGGCAGTCGCCGACAGTGAGCGTGAACTCTTCGATGGTGGACTTTGCGCCCCATCGGCGCACCTTGATGTGACGGTCGGGTGCGGCCGGTGAATTTGCAGTTGATCGGGGAAGCGCTGCTCGTTTTTGAATCTGTTCATAAAGCGTCAGGAGTCGTTTTCTGCGCTCCGGCATGATGATGGCAGCACGGCCAACGGTGAAGACAAAACCGACGGCGAGCGCAATTAATGCCCAGGTGCGCAGACTGGGGACTTTCCACACCACAGCTATAGCCGCGACCGCAAGGAAGACATGGATTACTGGCAGAGGAACTGGGCCGGCCCGGAAGTGGTCGGCGCGGAAAGTGAGGGCAATCCAGTCTTTAAAGAGCTGCTGTGAATGGCGGCGAGCAGCATCCTCCAAGGGGGATGGTCGGCGTCTGGCTTTAGCCATCAGTGGTTGTCCTCCAGGTCAGGCGGTGAAAAATGGATGTTGCTGGGCTTCACTGTAAGGGCAGGCCGCTTTCCTGCCGCGGGGTTGCTGCGGTCGAGTAGGGGGGAGGGGACGTGACATACTGTGGCTCCGCTCCGCAGTCCCGGATGTCGGCCAGGCGGAAACCTGAGCTCGATAGCCTCGGCGATATGGAAATGATGATGAACAATAGCCTGGCCGATTCGATTAAAGACCGCGCCCGAGGATGCCTTCTCGGGCAATTTATCGGCGACTCACTAGGAAGCCTCGTCGAGTTCCTCCCCGCCAAAGCCATCGCCAAGCTGTACCCCAATGGCGTGCGAAACATGGCCAACGGTGGAACCTGGAACCTTATCGCCGGCCAGCCCACCGATGACTCACAGATGGCGATGATGCTCATCCGCGCACTAGAAAACGCCGACACCTTCGACCCAAGCGTCGCTTTCGCTAATTACCAGCACTGGCTATCGACAGCACCATTCGACATCGGACTGACGTGCCGAACAGGCCTAGCCGGAAAGCCAAACGCCCAGTCCCAATCCAACGGGGCACTCATGCGCGTTAGCCCACTGGGAGTCTTCGGAGCGCGAGACACTATCAGCCTGGAGCAGGCAATGGAGTTTGCACGCCAGGACGCAGAGCTGACCCACCCAAATCCGATCTGCGTTGATGCCAATGCCGTGTTTGTTGCCGGAATTGTGACCGCCATCGAGACCGGAAACACGACCCGAGTGCTCAGCGCGATGCTCTCCTCCGCGCAAACTGAAGAGGTGTACTCGGCAATCATCGCTGGTACACAAGGAAAAGTCGGACGATACTCCGGCCATATCGGCTGGGTGCTCCTAGCTCTATCCATCGCAGTCGAAAGTCTCCTGATTACCGACAGTGGCGAAGAAGCGCTCGTTCATGCCATCAATTACGGCGGAGATACTGATACCAACGCTGCCATCACCGGAGCGTTAACAGGCGCGGTCTACGGCGCCGATAGTTGGCCGCGGAAGTGGGTGTCAACCGTGCTGGAATGCCGACCAGAGGCATCAAACCCCCAGGTCAAAAACCCACTCCGGCCAGAGTTCTGGGCAGCCGACCTGCTCAATCAGTCCGACCGGCTAGTTGGGCTTGCTGCATAGCATTTGACTACCCGGCTGACTACCGATGTAGTCACAAGGCTAAGTCTGTCTGTTCATGGTCAGTCAGTGACAACAAGGGCATTAACATGCTGATATGGGTTTCTTCTCATCTCTCATTAACGGCTTAATGACGTCTAGCCAGCCCGCTTATGCCATCGTGGACACCGAAACAACGGGGTTTAGCGTCCGCCGCGATCGAATCGTTGAAATCGGCGTGGTAATTGTTGACCAACAATTCCGGGAGTGTGGACGCTGGGGGAGCCTAATTAATCCCGAGAAGAGAATCACGAACTCCGCGATCCACGGGATCACCGATGCAATGGTTGCGCAGGCTCCAACGTTCAAACAGATCTTTTCAGAGTTCGCCAGCACCGTACACGGCCTGCATCTTATGGCGCACAATTCCCCTTATGACGCAAAGATGTTGTGCGCTGAAATTGACCGCTTTGGTGCTGAATATGAAGGAGACGTAGTTCTGCCTTTCATTGACACGATTGAATTGGCGAAACAGTTGACCGGCAGGCCGTACAATCTGGAATCCCTAGCTAGAAGATGCGGCGTCTTTAATCCCAATGCACATGCTGCAGTTGATGACGCTGCGACAACTGCCGCAGTGATGCGAAAGCTTGGAGGCGAAAAGTTTGCCGAAACGATTGATGAGCAGGGCATGAGGTTTGATGCCAGTCTCGTGACTGCATGGCGGCTTCCATCGCGTCCAACAGTCTCCCGGTAGCCCATATCGACTGCGGACGAGCGCGGTATCACTCCTAATCTAGGCTTCTTTCTTCCACACCGTGACGTTGGGCTTCTCGATAACCTCTGCGTCTCGCGCTCCGGCAGTGTGGGGCGCGATAAAGACAGGTTTGCGCAGTTTGCGGTTCTTCCCCCACGCCTGCTGGCGCCAATGACCGCGTACCCACCAGCGGGTCGTGGCTTTGCCACGACTACCTCCGCCATTTCCTCCTCGATGCTTACGTACTAGGGAGCGCACGTTGACCTGAACAGTCGCTTTAGAAGATTGCCCGGTACGCACACCGGGGCGCTTCACACGCATCTGAACCGGATTGGCTTCTTCCACCACTGTTGGCTGTGCCATGAGCAGCCACATTGCTCCCAACGCTCCGATTAGCTGCTCGGATCCGGTGGCGTCAGAAGGAAACCCCTCGGCCACGACTAGTTCCACGTCGGACTCTTTTCCGAGCAGCGTCTGCACGTGTGTAGTGGTTGCGAACACTTCGTCCCACGGGATTCCTTCACGGAGAGGGGAAAGTGCGTCCCGTGCTTCCCCCAGGCGAGATAGCGCCCGAATTTTCACCATGTCACCAGTTCTTTTCCAAAAAATGGCGTCAATCGGCACTAGGTAACGCTGGTTGTTAATATCCCCATTCCAGACAGCGGAAAACAAGGGCGTATCAAAGGCGACCAGACCACTTTGCGAGGGCATGATTTCCTCAGGCGACCACTGAGGGACAGTGCCCATCGTGTCTCGAATCATGGAGCAAAAATCGCGGGCAATCCACGTCAGCGGTGCTTCACGGAGCGCATCGGCCATTGCGTGAAAGTCGAGCGCGGTTGATCCAGGAACCTTCTCTCTGGTGTGAGCCTCTGGCCTGCCCCAAAATTCTGCGAGCTTTAGCCACGCGGCGACCTGCGCCTCGCGCAGGTACGGCAAATCGTAGGGACTCCATCTCTTATTCACGGTTAGAGACTTTCGGAGATGATTCGGCGTACCATCGACACGTCAAGGCCTGTCGTGGCAGCGATGTCTCTACGGCGTACTCCAGAGCGAGCGGCTTCGATGATTGCTCGATTACGGCGAAAGAGAGCTTCATTGAGATTCTTCTGTGCCTGCTTGTAAGCAGCACAAGCATCTTCTAGGTCATCGAACTCTTCCGTACCTAAATTTCCATTGCGAATCTCTGACTTGAGAGTTTCGTGGAGATCTGTGAAATGCGCTTTTGTGAGCTTGACCGTATCCCAGTAGCGTTCATCTATTTCATCGTCAATAAAACGTCCAGCGATTAGCTTGCTGATTCCTTCGGCTTTTGCAAGCGCTCTTACTGCCCGATCATGGGAGATATAGTCGGTATCAGTGATTTTGATATGCTTCGGCGACTCGTCTAAGACGGTCGATGCAATCGCGATAGCAACGTCTGCGGTGTAGTCCGGATTTTCGGGGACTTCCTCATCATCAAGTAGGAAGCTGTTTGGATCCGACCAGTACACGTATGGCCAGTAGTCGGCAGCAAGGTCGGCGTTGCCCCAACGGTCATTGTGAGCGATGAGGGCGTTGATGATTTGGCTCAGTGATCCTGCAAAGACATCTTTCTTGCCAGGGTGGTTGTAGTGAGTGCAGATTAGGGCATAGACGATAGGTTCTACCAGCCATACCGCATCGTTATGTGCAGTGCGAAGGCCGGCACGGCGAAGGGCTGCTTCGTAGTCGGCCTTGTCTTCGCTTTTGTCCACGGGGATGCAGATATTGACGCCGAATCCTTCTTTGTTCTTCTCATACCAGAAAGGCGAGTTGTTTTTAACAATCACATTCGCAGCGTCTTCGACAATGATGACATCTTGATTTTGGTCTCTTAGTCGATCGGAGTCGAGGATGGCGGGAAATTTATTCATGGCTTATTTCCTTTCGGTGTGGCGGTGTTTACACAAGAATAGCAGCGTGAATACGGTAGCGCTACCGTGGTCACGCTATAAGGGTTGTGGTTGGGGGTGTGAGTCAAGTGATGTTTTCGCTCAGCGCCGACTGTCCGATAAAGCGGTTGCTCCAGATACAAAAACGCCCTGCAAGGGCGGAATAACCGCATCTCACAGGGCGCTACAGCCACGGAACACTACATTAAAGACCTCTTAGAACGGCGGCTCTTCACCTCCCATGCCGGAACCGGCTGCCGGGGCAGACCCCCACGGGCCACTCTGTGGGGCACCGCCACCGAATCCGCCTCCGGCGTTGCTCTGCTGTGAGCCACCGCCGAAGCCTCCATTCTGAGACGGCCTGCTGCCACCACTCTTTGCAGTGCGATTGACCTGGGCGGTAGCAAAACGAAGGGACGGCCCAATCTCGTCAGCCTCGACCTCAAAGACCGTGCGACGTTCACCCTCGCGCGTCTCGTAAGAGCGCTGGCGAAGGTTGCCGTGAACAATCACGCGCATTCCCTTGGTCAGCGTCTCTGTGGCGTTTTCTGCCATGTCGCGCCACAGCTTGCAGGTCAAGAACAAACCTTCACCATCAACCCACTGGCCGTCACGATAGACACGTGGCGTAGATGCCACTCGAACGTTGGCAACAGCCGTACCGCTGTTGGTGTACTTCAATTCAGGATCGGCAACGAGGTTGCCAATCAGCGTAATCGGGGTATCTCCTTGAGCCATGATAAAAATTCCTTTTCGTGTGAATGATGAAGTAGCTGCTAGGCAGCGTCATTCATGCTTTCCTGGTACTGGTTGCGAGCGAAATCAACAAACTGCTGCGGCTGGTCTTCCCACTGGCTGAGCATCTCCTCAAACTTCTCCGCCGGAATCTCGGCCGACTGGTAGGTGCCAAAGCAAGACACAAGCGCAGGGTTTAAGTGCGCCACGTGGCCACCCATATTGATTGCGACAATCAAATCATCCCAGCGCTTCCGCAGCTCCGGGCTGTCAGACAGCATCGGTGTGGATTCACGAGCATCTGCAGTTTCTGCATCCTTTGCCGGTTCCTTCTTCTCGGAAGTGTCACGTCCCTTATTCGACAAAGAATCGCAGTACTCCGCGGTAAGCTCCACGGCCTCTGCAAACAGCTCAAACGCACGATTGCGAACCGCCACACTCCACTCCTGTGGCACCGACCCCTGCTCCGCAAATACTTCCGCAGGCAACGGCAACTCCGCCTCCACAACGTAAAACGCCCACTGGCACGCCTCGTCCCACGCCTTATCCATCCGGTCAAGACGCCCGCACATACGCGCCTGCACAGTATCGGCAACCCACAACAACGCCTTCGTCAGCAACGACTCAACTGATCGAACCGTATCCGTGCTGACCTCTCCAGCGCTGGTAGCCGACTGGGAAACAACCTCGTGAGCCTTCGAGCGCACGCGCCGCACATGAGTAACGGCATAGCTGCCAGGGTTGACCTCGCCGCGAGCCCCACGCAGCATCCACGGCTTGTTCGTCGAACATGCCGGGGCACCGCGCATGGCCGTTAGCTGCTTTTCAATCCGTGCGATAGCCGCTTCCACATCGGCGCTCATACCTCCGACGGGAACTTCCGATGCCTGGATAATGCAGCCAGCCGGAGAACCATCTGCCAACTTCGGAATAATGCAGCCCTGCGGGGGAACAGTGCCGTCGTAATTGCCTCGCACCGCACCCCACTTGAGTGGATTGGTGCGACATTCCTCGCTGATAAGCGTGTGCTCTTCGTCAGCAAAACCCAGAACTGCAATCACCTTCGAGCAATTTCCACTGGTCGCATCTGTGGTTGCCTTGCCGTCAGGGTTATCGTTACAGCCACGCAGGGTGTTAATCGGTGTCGTAAAAGCAATGTAATCGCCAGCCCGGTTGCGGACTTTGCGGCGAATCTCAAAGGCAACATAGACAGGCCTCTGGGCTTCACGAGCAGCTTCTGCAAGCTGGTGCAGTGGCGAGTTCGTCTTACAGTTACCGTGAAAATCAAAGCTCAACGGCTTGCCGTTGCGGGTTTCCACACTCGAAGCATCGAACGTTACTGAGACCAGATCGTCTTTGACATTAACGCTCTTAATGAGCACGCTCGGATACTCCGTGATGAACGCCTCTGGATGAACTCGGGTAGTCATCTCGTTGCCATTGACATGAATCTCAACAGGCTTACGTGAGGGGGCTGATTCATAGGCAATGAAGCTGGTGTTGTGCTCGCTTCGTGTAAAAGCGCTCATGGTGTGTTCCTTTCGTCGGCTGGCTTCATCAAATCACTCGCCCGTTACCACCTGGCCGAACTCAGAAACACCCCGCCAACCTGCATAAACAAACGCACTGAAACCGGAAGGGAAGCGGGCGAGTGTGACCATTGCCTGCATGACATCCATTCTGAACGTCAACGACCTGATTTCCGGCGGCACCCACAAATGGTGCCCAGAGTGCAAAGGCGCAATCATCGCGGTGACCAGCGACAAATGCTCCGCGTGCGCATCAGGATGGAAACGCGCCACCATTGAAATTGGCCCCACGAAAAGAACCACCCGCACCACCGCTCGACCCCCGCACCTTGATGCACATACCAGTCTCAAAAAGGAGCGATTGGCTCAACTGTCCAATCTCCCCGATGGGCAATTATGGCTAGTAGTAAAGGGCAAACCCGTCACTCAAGGATCAATGAAAGCAGCTAAGGGGCGGGTTATGCACTCCTCAGGCCCCGAGCTTCGGCAGTGGCGCGACAGCATCACCAAAGAAGCACTCCGCGCTGTCGGATCAGACTGGGTGCCCCTCGACGTTCCACTACGCCTAGAGGTCGTGTTGACAATCTCACGACCAAAGACGCTCAGTACTGATGCCTACGACTGCACAGACGGTTTTCCCCGTTGTGCCCCAATGACCCCACCCGATACCGACAAGCTACTGCGCGCAGTTCAAGACGCCTTTTCTCCATTTCAGAAAAAGGAGTCGGGCAGACGTTTTCAAATCGTCGCCGATGACTCACGATTTGTGGATTCCTACGCGGTGAAAACCTACCCCGCGCCAGCACACACCCACCCGTGGGCACTAACCCAACCTGGTGCTGTGATCCGTGTGAGCCCATTGGGAAATGACCTGCCTCCCATGCCTGCATCCTGTCTAGATAATCCAGGGACACTCCCCGAGATCCCCCGCCAACGCGCCACCGAAATAGGATTGTCATAAAGACGCGGCGCTACTGTGTCATCAACCTAAGCACTTGCCCTGATAAGACCATATTCGCCGATAGATAGAGAAAACCATGCCTGCTGTAAACACAGCCGATATTGAACGTATCCGCACCCGACTATCTGATTATGAGATGACGATTCACCACGCTGATGGGCTGTACCGTCACCTGTATTTTCACAGCACTACTGATCCGTTCCCCGGTAACTGCTCTTTCCATGTTGTCACCTGGCCCGGACACGCCTGTATTCATGGCGATTGGTGCGGCGCCCACACAATCGCCCGCGAGGCAGACATGCTCAAAGACTTCCTCAATGTCGATCACATAGACCGCAACTACTGGGCAGAGAAGATGAGCATTGCTGGTCATCATCAACAACTCACTGAAGAAAGCCAAGAAGTTTGCAATCAGTGGATTACTGATCGTCTTCAGGAGATTGAAAAAGAGTTCGTTCTGAACGACACGGATCGCTTCAACATCCGCGATGAATACGAGTCATGTCGAGACGGAAACGGCATCCTTCAGTGGGAGAAGCTGCAAAACCTTGGCACCTATGTGACATGGGAAGGTAGTGAAGGAATCCATCTCGGCATCGATGATGCTTGGGAGCTTGACTTCACTGTCTACCGGCATGATTTCCTCGTAGCTTGCGAGGGGTTGCGTTACGCGGCTGAACGTTGGGCAGGAGTAAATGGGGGCGCGGGGTTAAGCTGATGTACACATTTGGAATCGCAATTAATATTCCGAGTGTCCAGTCTGTCGCTGTCAAATTCTCTGCGGTTAGTGGCGACAAAATCAGCCATTATCGATTTATGGCCATAGGGAGGCAAATGTATGGCTCGAATGGGTAAGAACTTCGAGAAGAAAATTAAGGATTTTGAGAAGAAGCTTGCGGGAAATGTTCCTGTCGGAAAGTCCGAAAAGGAAACAAAGCAGAATCTTGAGAATCACTTCAAAAAAGCCGGAGCTAAACCCAATAAGAGCGAAATAAGGAAGCTGACAAGGGAAATCCACAAGGGGCACTAGCTGGGGTTTCGAGAGCAGGCGATTGACGCTGATGTAAACCAGTTGCGCCTGCTTTTGGATGTTTCACAAACCACCCAAGCAACTGTCCAACCTTATCCGCCAACTGGCTCCGCCAATGGAAGACCTCCACTGACGTTTTTCGGCCAGGTATGAAAACGGCACTGCCATGCTGGCAGCAGCACTGTTCGCCACAACCGGAAACGGAGTCCGACGATGAATACCATCGACATCAACACTCTCGACTTCACCAACGCACCCGCTGGATTCGATCGAACCGACAGCCTCATGAACATCCTCATCGCCGACATCGACGATAAGCAAGCCATCATCGGTTTCGACATCGATACTCAAAAGTCCAGCATCGCAGTCGGAAATCCAACCACTGGGAAGTGGGCAGACTCCGCTGACCCCCAGGATTGGCCGGCACTCGACCGCCTGTTTGGTCGCAAAAACTGGCAACCATTCCTCCGCGATCACGAGCAGGAATCCCGCGACATGCTCAACGCCGATGACCTAGCAGAGCTGGAGGCAGAGCACGGACGCCCTCTCACCGACGAGCAGAAGAAACAAATCCTCGCAATCGCCGACGATGGCACTGATATCGATACCGCCATCGCGCAGGTCATCGAGGTAGAGGCCACAGTCCAGATTGATGCAGGGCAGGTGCCAATCACCGACGAAAACGGCGGCTACACAGGCGAGCAGCGACACTTCGACTTTGTGACCTTCACCACCGCAGACGGCGAGCAGCTCGAAAAAACCTCCCCGAACGGAGGTTCCGATCAGGGAGTTTATGTCGAATCCTGCGAAGCCCCAGAGCCATACGATGCCGCTGCCGAGCAGTGGCTCGCAGGGATCCCCGGTATCTGGGTAGTCGGAACCTGGAACTAGCCACCCACCGCCCCGCCACAGCGCGGGGCGCAGGATAAAAGCCCGGTAGAAAAGGAACTATCACTAGTCCTTGTACCTACCGGGCTTTAACTATTGAAAACTACGCGCCTTGCTTTTCCTTCGCCAGCACCTTCGCAACCTGCGCATTCCACAGGATGCCAAGCGTGTCGAGAGCATTGTCATCGACGCGGCCACGGAACGTCAGCTTCACTCGCAGCGTCGTATCGTCAGTGCGGCCGAGTGCCGTCAGCGTCGAGGAACTTCCCTGGAAGCCCTGAGGCGTCGTGGTGGATACAGTCTGAGCATAAATAACGCCGGTGTCAGCGAGACCGTACTTTTCCTGCATATCAATCGGCATGTACTTGTGCGTCAACCTCACTGTCCGATCCTGCTGATTGAACTCCACCAGATCGCACTGTTCCAACCAGTCACGAACTGGCCTGTACTGCTCCTTCATCGGCGCGTCTGAAACATCCACCCGAATGTTGGCGTTGTACGCGGTTTGCACCAGCTCAGTGCCAGACCACTTACGAGCCCCCTCGATAATCATGTTCTCCGCGGCGGCATGAAGCTCACCCCCTGGAACGCACTCTGAGCGATTAAGAGCTGAAATGTCTTTCAGCTCATCTAGTTTCTCTGGCGGTTTCGTTTCCTGCTGCTTCCAACCAATAAACGGCGGTGCTGGCAAGTCTCCCTTATTCAGCTGCACCAAATAGTCGTTGTAAGCTTCCTTGTCCAACGGTCGTAGGTAAAAGAAACCCGCAATCAGGGCGCCAACCAGCGCAATTGCTGCAACAGCGACCCCGACAGTGGCCCCGCGTCCCCCTCTCGATGCCACACCTTCCCACCACATCCGAAGCGATGACGGGGCAGACCGCAGTTTCTCAGTTGTTGCAGACATCAGTTTTCTCCTTGAGCGTCCTTTTCTAGGTTGTTGCAAAGCAGCTGAGAAAGATTGTGACCTACAGCCGCTTTCCTCAAAGCAGGCTTTGTTCCAGCAGTTCGGGAAGCGGGCAAGTGCGACAATCAATCGACAAACACCACCCACGCAACAAAGAAAGAGAAAGCGCATGGCACCGAAGCCACAGAAAACCTGCGTCGCCATTGACCTGGGCACCGCAACCATCTCGGCTGCAACCGTGGACGAAGATGGTGTTATCCAGCCGGTTCTTTTCCCCAGCGGAGATTCCTACGCAGCATCCCTTCCAGTCGATAGCGACGGCGTGCTTCACGGGCCCGACTGGGGCGGGGAGGCCGTCGAATGGGTCGGAAACATCACGCGGTCACTGGCCAATAAGCCGTGGGTTATCGCCGATGTCCCCTACAGCTCCGCCACGCTTATCCAAATGGTCACCGCACCAGCCGTCGAACAGGCGAAAACCAACCTCGGCGCCATGCCTGATTGCCTCGTCGCCATCATCCCGAATCACTGGCCTGACTACATCGTGGATTCCTACATTGTCGGCCTGGAGCGACACGGTATCCGTGTCTATACCATCTCTCCGCAGGAAGCGATAGCCGCATCCCTGCCTGAGCACTCTCCAACTGGTTACGTCACCTATTTCGATTTCGGCGCCACGAGTACATCATTGTCCCTGGTCAAATGCAATCGCGTGCGCAAGCGCGGTGAGGTTACCTTCCATATCGTCGATCCCAACGGAGGCGAGCGCCGCGTCTATGCGGCTGTGGCTGGTCGCATCGCCAGGGAAGCTAATCCTGCTTTTTCCCCTGATCGCCAATGGAGGCTGAATGCGGCCTTCGATGTCGGCGAAGCTCGGCTTGCCACCCACGAGACCGACACCACAGGGGACGTGACAATCTCACTGCCTGACCCCATTGGCTCGGTCAACATCTCTGCTCGCACACTCCTCGACTACATCGAAGAAGAAGTATGCTGCGTCATTCAAGACCTCATTGACCGGCCGGAGGTCACCCAAGCCTGGGAAGAAGATGGGGGCGCAACCCCCAACTTGCACATCGTAGGTGGCTACAGCCGGGACGTCACCGCGGCCAACGCACTGCGCTCAGTCCTATGCGGATACGACGCGGTGGAATACCCCGCTGCATCACTGGCCGTCGGTGCCGCCACCGTTGGAGCAGCCAAGTGACCAGTGGAACCGCACTTATCGCAGCGGCAAGACAAGTCCCCGTTGAAATCCCCAACTGGCCACTATCGCGGGTTCTAAGAAAGGCAATTCAACACTACAATCGCCGAAACCCTGACAAGCCACCCGCGACAATGCAGTCCGACCCCGAGTTTCTTAAGCGCATTGCGGTCAATTGGCTTCGCCACATGGGAAGTAACTACGACGCACACCGCAACTCCATCAGCGCACTTGCGCACAAGGAAGACCGAAAAACAGCCGGCTCCATCGTCAAAGGCCGCATCCTCGCGCAAATCGCGATTCAATATCCGCAGTTGGCAGACGAAGCGAGACACCAAGCATTCCGAGAAGACCGGAAAGCATAAAAAGCCACGTCACGCCTAGTTTATTGCGGACAGTAAAACTCCCCGTGAATACGCGGGGAGTTTTACTGTCCGCTTTCATCGCGCAGATGTGGCCAATGGAAAGCACCACTAGGGAACAATGAAATCCAGAGACGCCCGGAAAGCCCAACAGGAAAGGAGCACGCAATGCCAATCCCCGGTGTACGAGAAACCGCAGCAGGCTGGGTAGCGGTAACGAAAAACTCTCCGCCCCCAGCTCAACCTCAGAGCTCCCAACGACGCTGGTTTACTTGGAAAAAGCCCGCTTCAACCCCTGAAGCGCCAGTCATTGAGCGAGCCGCATTCCGCTACGACAACATAGTCGAATACGCAGATCGAGCAGTCGCGGCCATCGGTGCGATTGCCCACTCCGACTGTTTCAAAAAAGGAATCCTCGGAGAACGTAATGCGACAGGCGCCATCTTGACGAACCGACTGTTCGACTGCCTGGAAAACATGCTCAAAGTCGATCAGCTTGCCCGGAAAGCCCAGAGTATCAGCGAAAAAGCCGAAGCTGCTGGAATCGCGGACACCACAGGCGCAGCCATTGAAAAGTCCATCAAAGCTAGTGTCATCGCTCCAGTCTGTCAGCTGGAGGAACTCGCGAGCCAAGTTCTCATCCTCGACCTTCAAGCAGTAAACAGCGAAGACTTCCGCTTCCAGCAGCCCACATCGTTTGAAGATCTGGAAGGCCGAGTCTTTGCGGCCGCACAACTATCCGAAATCTAGTCCGACCATCCTGGGACGTGACACATCCACGTCCTGCGCCCAACACTAGGAAAACACCAGCATGACCTACTACACCGAAGAAATCGAACACGACCCCGAGATCTACGAACCACTCAGCGGAATTGAATGCGCCGGACACCTTTACGTAGACAAAGGGGCAGACTTCATCACCGTCGCCCTCGGAAACGAAAAGACCGACATCTACCTCGACGAACCATTCACAGGAGAAGGGGACTGGGAAAACCAGCTCAGCGCCATCCTCGACGCCAACGGCATCGACCGCTCAGATGCCGCCTACATCGACTGTGGGTTCGCAATCGTCGCCTACCTCTAAAAAAGGGAGACATCGCAACACCATGCCGTCACCCTCGCGCACCCATCACCCCTGGTGGGAGGACACCCTATCCCGCTACAGCCAGATGCTGAATACCCAACAACCAAACCGCATCCGCATCGGCGCCACCGCTGGCATCGACTCATCAGGGCAAACGTTCATCGCTCCTCAGAGAATTGTCCGTGACCTCAACGGCACTCCTGCCGGCGAATGGGTTGTCGCCCGAGCGCTATGCCGACACCTGCAGAAGCCCCGCACTACCACTCTCGAACGAATGATTGCGCTGGTAAGCATGATGACGGCAGTGTCCGGCTTCCTAGTACTTCTCGCATGGGCAATCTCGCCCACAAACAGCAGCCTCGGGTTCATCTTCGCCACCATAGCCGTCATTTTCTTCTTTGCCGCCACAGCAATAGGTCGCGCGGCATCCCGCAAGCTCCGGGAAATCAAGTACCACGCTGATCTTACTGCCACCGTCACCGCAGGCTCCGACGCTGCCAAGGACTACTTCGACAGAGGCGGCGACCAACACCGCACACTGCTCCACACGTATCTGCTCGGAGAGCTCCCCGCCGCATCACTGCGTCACCAACTTGACCTAGACTAAGCCCGCAGCAATCGACTGTCCGCCCCAAAAAACTGCGAATAACTGGGAAAACAGCACGCTTCCCGCAGAACTAAACCGGCCAGTTTCTCCACTGCGAATGCGAACCTAAACCCATCACCAACACACGCATTGCACGCGCAGAAGGAGACAGGACAATGGCAAAGGACATCGACGGAATCAAGACCAAGATTCAAAAGTTGCTGGCGCAGGCACAAGACCGAGCAGGAACACCTGAAGGAGACGCCTTCCAGGAAAAAGCATTCGCACTGCTTGCCAGCTACGGGCTAAAGGAATCCGACATCAAAGATGCCGAGCACAACCCCTCCGACATTCTCCGCGAAATCGTGCACCTGCACGGTCGCTACATCCCACTTCAGCAGTACCTACTGACCAAAATCAGCCGAGCACTGCACTGCCGAGTGGTATTCACCGATAAGACAGGTTTCCTCTTTGGCGCGCGACGCCACATCGAGCGCGTAATGATGCTGTTTCCCATGCTCAACAACATCATGGCAGCGGGAGCAACAAAGCAGAAAGCCGATGCACTCTCCGCGCTCAACACCACCCAACTGCGACGCAGCTACATGTACGGATTCTCTAACGGAGTCGAAATCCGCCTAGCTAAGGCCGATAAGGACGTCGCAAAAGAATCCGGCGTCGGCACGGAAATCATGCTTGCTGATGACGAGTTGCGAGCAAAAGCAGCACTCAATAAAGCTTTCCCCCGCGTAAAAGCCACCCGGCGGACAGCAGCACTCAGCGCCACCGCTCTCGAAGCCGGCATGGCAGAAGCCCGCAAGCTTGACCTTGACCAGAAGCTTTCCTCGCGACGAGCAGCACTGACACGCTAGAAACCCAAATACCCTGCTTAGCAGGGTGGGAACGCAGAGGAGTGTCCGCAGCAGCAGCCCCCGAACCATCATCAACCACACTGCGTCGGCCAGGTTTACAACACTGTGCCCAATACTGCAGGGGAACCAAAACACCACCACGCGAAAGAAGGTTTCCCATGAGTACCGCCAATGCTCGATGTGGAGCCAATAGCGCTCACGAAGCCGTCAGCGTCACGCTCCCTATCGTCGTGACCCTCCCGTACACCCAAGGGCGGCAGATTCTCCCCCGTAGCACACAATTCATACGCCCCATCAAGGTCACCATTCCCAGCATTCAGGGCACTCAGATCAGCCGTAACCTCACCGGCTATGACCCGTCAGATGGTGTCTACTTCGACCCGAAAACCGCAACCTACTGGGATAAAAACAGTGGAAACGCCACTGGCAGCGACCTCCAAGAAAGGTTCTCCGACGACGCCGCTAGCCGATGGACTCCCTACCGCAGGGAAGAACCAATCCACAACATCCCCGAGGACTGGAAGATCTACTGCCGCATCGCTCACCTCGACAGCACGGCAGTAAACCGGCATCTCGATGCCAACCCCATTGAGCTTCAAGATCTGCCAATGCAGTCTCTCACTCGAACCAAGCGAGGCGGCTGGATTGTCACCAACCCGGAGCCCGCGCTCGATGCTGCAGAACGGATAGCCAGAACAGCGCTACGCAACGTTGCCCTCATAGACGGCGTGCTGACCGATGCTGTTTCAGAGCCTGTCATTGTCTTGCGGCCTGCATGTCACAACAACGATTCAATCGTGCGACCGTGGGCCGACATCGACTGGCGCGATGATGTTCACCCAGGAGAGACCTTCTTCCGGCTTACCAACGACATCCGCCAGAGGTGCGGCAACGAGTACTTCGATGCCATGAGCGTGCTCGATGAAGCCTCGCCGGCGTGGACAGCGCCGCCCGTTGACCAGGTGCTCGGCGAGGTGAGAGGGCAGGTGCAGCGCTGCCGGGATGAACTCATTGCAGCCCTGGAAGTCCAGTCTCCACACGACTTCGATTACTACCGTGCCGTCGATCTCTTCAACCGTTTTAGCGACAAAGTACTGGAGCAGGAGCTGCTAGAAGGCCTGGCGGGCTAGTCTCGCGGCTGCGACCCCCTTTTTGCGGCGGGGCGCGAGAGGGTGCCAACTGTCCGTCGGCTACGGAGACCGAAGCGACTGCCGATAGCGCAGTTCAGGGGACTAAAACACCTTTCGGACTACACCTGTAGTCAAGTAGTGACTACAGGTGTAGGCACAGCGTGGGAAAGGGGTAGATGCGGCCGTTGGGCGCGACGCGAACGCCACCGATACTCATCTCCATCCAACACGACTAGCCAGCG